>JBNMNM010000382.1:0-3447 GCA_051275585.1 bacterium
TTTAAAAAAGGTCGCATTAAGAATTCTTGTCGAGCAGAATAAACATTAACTTTAGATCCTGCAAAAACATCAAATGCAATCAAAGAAAAGATTACAACTAAAAGAGTTGTTAGTTTCATTTTACTAATCATGTATCCACTCCAAATGAATAATCAAAATCATCATATACCGAAAAACTGACGAAGAGTAGACACGTAATATAAAATTCGTCAATACGAAATTTTATATTTGCATTCAAAAATATTACTCTCTTTTTGTTGCGACATAACTACCATCAAAGATAATTAAAGGTTTTTGCTCACCAGGAATAATACACTGTAAATCAATTCTTGCTACATTTTTCCGAGTATACATTTTCTGAAATCGATTTAGAGATTTTACATCGGGCATATCACAAATCACTTGAAAATCATCCGTTACAGGTCGTTTAAAAGAAGTCGTTCCTTTTTGTACAACGACAACAGCATCTTCACCCATTGCTTCAATAATTAGGTTTACCATTGCCCAACCTGCAAGAGTACAAATCATATTTAGACTACCACCAAAAACAGTCCCTTTATGATTAATATTCTGTTCTAGTGGAGCATTAAGAATCAATTGCTCTGAACTAAAATCAGTAATTGAAAAGCCTAAATGTTGTGTAATTGGAATTTGTTCAAAGATATGTGTTTCGAGAGTTTGGAGCGTTTGCGAGGTAATTTTTTGAAAATCCATAAAGTTTATGCAGAATAATAGATCACATAAAACTGATTTTTTTCGAAGAGATTCAGAAAGGAGCTAAAGTAAAAGGCTTGAATGTTTACAACACGACCACCCAAGCAAGAAAAATCAATGTTTATGCTTTTTTTTTGTCTTCCTCTTCCTCAGACAGAGCTACAGGAAGAATAATCAATTGACCAGTTAATAAAATCATGAAGTAGTCCATTAGAAAATCCCTTATTTTGTTTATTAAAAAATGCTATAACGACAGTTTTTAGTATTAATGAAAAAAAAGAGGTTTGTTACTATTTTTTTAAATTATCTAAAAAGATTGTTAATTCAAATACAATGATTACGTTATCAGGATTTTTTTACAAAATTAATTATTTTTGTAAAATGAGGACATTGTAAAAAAACTAGAATTTATAGAGGATAGCAAAATATTTTGATTGGTTAGGGATATAAGGAATGAGGTAGTTTGTTATTTAATATTTGGGATTATAATGCATACTCAAAAAAAGAAGTACGATTTAGCCGTTATTGGTTCAGGTCCAGCAGGCGAAAAAGCTGTGATGCAAGCCGCAAAATTAGGAAAAAAAGCTGTTCTCATTGAAAAAGAACCTAAGATAGGTGGTGCTTCACTTCACACAGGAACCATTCCTTCAAAGTCTTTGCGGGAAACAATGGTCAACTTAGAACTTTTACAACGTGGTTCTCATGGAATTAATATTTCATTTAACAAAGATATTACTTCTGATGAATTTATGCATCGCAAGCAAGTTGTTATTCAAGGACAAGAAAATGCGTTTCGTAAAAATTTAAGCAAAAATAATATTGATCTTATTCATGGCTCTCCTTATTTTCTCTCTCCAAATTTAATTGAGATTCAAACTTCTAAGCAAGAAATGATTCAGGTAGAAGCAGACTACTTCATTATTGCTACAGGATCATCTCCACATCGTCCTAACTGGACGGAGTACGATGACTCCTCTGTTTTTGATTCTGACACAATTCTAAAAATGTCCAAATTACCTCAAAAAATCACCATTATTGGTGCTGGGGTAATTGGTTGTGAGTATGCTTGTATTTTTGCGAAGTTAGGAATTCGAGTTAACCTCATTGCTAAAGATCGTGATATTCTTAGTTTTCTGGATCATGAAATTTCTGATTTCTTGCTTTATCGGATGCGGAATCAAAGAATAACAATGCGTTTAGGTGAAGAAGTTAAGGAAGTGAAAAAGATTTCTGACAATGAAGTTCATGTTTGTTTAGAAAGTGGAAAAGTACTACCATGCTCAACGGTCTTAATTGCAGCTGGAAGAAACTCAAATTCGCAAGGATTTGGTTTAGAGGAAATTGGAATTACACTAGGAAAACGAGGTTTAATTGACGTAAACAGTGAATATCAAACATCTGTTGAAAATATTTATGCTGTTGGTGATGTAATTGGTTTTCCTGCATTAGCTTCAACTGCAATGATCCAAGCAAGAATTGCGACTCTTCACGCATTTAAAAAGCTTGAAAATGAAAAAATGCCTACAGATTTACCTTTTGGAATTTGGACAATTCCAGGAGTTGCAATGGTTGGAAAAACTGAGGAACAATTAACAAAAGAGAAAATCCCTTATGAAATTGGAGTTGCTCACTTTAAAGAGGTGGTCAGAGCACATATTATGGGAGAAGAAGAAGGAATTCTAAAACTACTATTTAATCCAGATAGTTTAGAATTGTTAGGAGTTCACATTATTGGCCCTAGAGCACCAGAAATGATTCATCTAGGACAATCTGTAATGTATTACAGTGGAACGATTGAATATTTTATGAATGCAGTGTTCAATTATCCAACACTTGATGAAGCTTACCGAATTGCGGCTTTTAATGGAGTTAATCGTTTAAGTTGTACTAGCCTATAAAAAAGGATTCCACTGAATAATTCTTAATTCAGTGGAACCATCTTTCCTAAGTTTCATCCTCAGCAACTGTGACTAAACAATCACCTTCTTTAAAATCAAAAATCTTACTTTTTTGTGGAAGAAGATAGACTCCATAATTTTTTGTAGGATCTTTTTCTTCTGCGGCAATCTTCACTCCAAAACAAATTTCATTCCGATGAAGTGCAGCCTTCATAATTTCTGTAAATGTAAATTTATTGAAAGGTTCTGCAAAAAATAGATCTGCTGATTTTAAATAAATCTCGCTTCCATCTTCTTGAAAAAGATCATCATACACTAATTTTACATCTGCTTCTTGTGATACTTGAGCAAAAATCTTTGAAACAAATTGATTTGAAATTAAAAAATCTTTCACCCCTGTTTTCAAAATTACATCTGTATTTTCCGAATCCATCACCTCAGTAATCAGTTTAGTTTCAGGTTCATGTCCATGATCTAAAGCATAGTGTCGAAAATATTGACGAAATTGAAGAAGAAGAGAAATGGTTAATGCATCAATTTCCTCTGCGTTAGAGCCTTCAGGAGCAAGGATAACAACATTATTATAATTTTCAGGCTGGATTTCGGTTAAAGCATCGTGAGCATAAATGTTTTTCACGCCTAAACTTAATTGAATTTCAGGGTATTTCTCTTTTAAGTCATCAAAAACAGTTTGTATCTCTTCCGTAATGGCACTGACGTAAACATCAATGGTGGAATCGCTTCGTAAATAACTGGCATATTCATTCAATACAGTGGGGCTTTTTTTACTCCATCCAATAATAAGCTGCTTTTCAACAGTTACATCACGTTTTTT
>JBNMNM010000383.1:0-3442 GCA_051275585.1 bacterium
TCCAAGTAAAGTCTCTTTTTCTGTTTTAGGAACATTAATTTTTACTGCAAATCGATCAAGTTGAGCTTCAGGAAGTGGATTTGTTCCTTCAAGTTCAATCGGATTCTGTGTTGCCATTACAAAGAAGGGAGCTTCTAACTGATGAGTAACACCCATTTGAGTAACAGAGGCTTCACCCATTGATTCTAATAGAGCTGCCTGTGTTTTTGGCGATGCACGATTAATCTCATCAGCTAATAGAAAGTGAGTAAAAACAGGGCCTTTTACAAAGCTCATTTTTCTACCATGTTCACTTTCCTCTAACATCTGAGATCCCGTAATATCAGAAGGAAGAAGATCAGGAGTAAACTGAATTCGTTTAAAATCTAATCCTGTCAAACTTGCAAGTGTTTTACTTAAAACTGTTTTTCCTAATCCAGGAAGTCCTTCTAAAAGAACGTGTCCTCCAGCAAGAAAGGATGCAATTACAATTCGTGTTAATTTAGGTTTATCTAAAATTACAGCATCTAATGCAGCTAATAATTCTTGAGAAATTTTTGATGCTGCTTGAATTTGTTCCTGACTTAATTCTGTAGTCATATCTTCCTAACTAAAATTATTTGTTGAAATAAGATTTAAGCATTGCCTGATATTTAGGTCGAAATTGTTGATCCTTAAACTGAGTACTTGTACCTTTCTGAAATCCTTTTTTACTAAGTCCTTGTTGATCTTGGATTCCTGTATCTTTTTTTCCTGTAGGAACACTACCTAAAAGAACCGTTGCATCATTGCCGTAAGCTCTAAATAGTTCATTCTTAAATTTTCGTTTTCCACTTTTTGGTTGATGGGTAAAATTAAGAGGACTTTGTGGAGCATATCCTTTTTTGATTCCTCCCTTTCCACCAAACTGTGATTTTCCTTTATTTAATTTCTTTTGTAGTCCGCTTTGTAAACCTTGCATTTTTTTTAAGAGTTCTTGCATCTTTTTTTGATTAAAACCGCTTTGTCCTTTGCCTGAACCCTTTAACTGTTTGCTGAGCTTTTTTGCCTCTTTTGATAAAGCTTCTAATTGTTTTTTTAGAGCATCATTACTTAAACCTTGAGGCAACTGCTTTTTTAAAGCCTGTAATTGTCTTGATAATTTTTCTAACTCTTTTGCTGGGTTATTGGAAAGATTATTTAAGTTATTTGATAACTGGTTGAGAGCATTGAGTTGTTTCTGTGTTTCAGCTAAAGAGCTTTGCATTTTAGCCAATGCTTGATTTTGCAAGTTATCAAGAGCTTGAAAATCTTCTGCTTTTAATCCATCAGCCGCATTTTGTTGCATTTTAATTAGTTCTTCTTGTGCTTCTTGAATGAATCTTTTTTCATCAGGAACTTGTTTTTTTAATAAATCTAATAAGTTTTCTACTTTTCTAATTGGCTGAGGAATAAAAGGTTCTTTTACAATTGATCTCGTAATTTGATGAGGAATTGAATACCAAAGAACAAATCCAGCAATTAAGGCAACCCATCCAATAAAAAATTGATAAATTTTCTGTTTTGGAAACTGAATAACTGGAACTTTTTTAGATAAAAGCTGTGTGTTATTAGTTTCAATTGCAAAAAGAAATTCTCCCTTTGAACCTGTTTCTCGATCAGCAAAAGCAGTAATTTTCCAATGATCTAGAACCCATTTTTTTCTGTGATAAAAAATAAAACCCATTCCAATCATTAGAATGATTGGTGTGCTGTAGATTAAAAAGTCAAATTTTGGAGTGAGCATTTTTAATAAAAAAAGAACACCAAGTAACAGAGCAAGAATTGGCCACATTAAGTTGGAATATGCCTTTAGAATTTTCTTTGAATACAACTGTGATTGATAGCGATTACATCGCTTGTACAGTTTTTCGTATGTTTGTTGGGCTGATTCCATAACCACAATCCTTAGTGAATATTTGTATATGATTGAGTGTCGAAGGCTAGCAGTATCGTATTACATCTTCTATTAAAAAAAAAGATTGTTGCTGATTATTAGTAACTCAATTTTTTTAGAAAAATATGATTATGTTCTTACAATGCAATATCTGTTTTGACAATGTTTCGGAATAAAATGAAATAAACTGTAATTTTTTTTATCTAATAGAAACCACAATTGTAGTAATTTGCATTCTAAATTTTAATCAATACCTTCGCCAATTATGCAGCAATTACTCGCTGATAAACACAACCAGTATCAACAATAGAGCTTTTTAGGTGTTTAATAGAAATAACCCTTTGAATTTCAGGGTTGGTTTTAATAATCTTATCGATATAAAAACTGGCTTGAAACCTAGCTTTGAGGTCAAGTATACTTGGAACTGTTGTATTGGAATTTTCCTCTGTTAGTTTTTTTGAAAAATTAACCATAAACATTGAAAAATTAGCTGCATTTTGAACTTGTTGTTGCTTGATATTCATAAAATCTTCCAATCCCCAGAATTGTTTCGCATCTCGATAAGTGAACTCAATCTGAAATCTGAGTCGATAATAAAGAAGCATCTTTTCCCAAGACAACTCCAAATCATTACTAAATAAAATTACTTGTCCTAATTTGCCATCAGAGAGCCGTTTTTTTTGAATAATAGTAACATTTAATTGATCTGAAAAATTTCGATGCCATAATTTGATTTGGTAAATATATTCAGTCACTCCTTTATCTGAAGATGTGTTCATCAAATATTTTTGTGGCAACTGCTGATAGTTTACTTTTTCTCGATATTTTGGCCGTGAACCTCTTCCTTTGTACTCTCCTGAGAAAGGAAACCACAAAGCGGAACGACATTGAAGTTTCGATATCAGAGAAAGAGAACAACTTCTAACCATTTGTAAACATTCACTGTTTCCAAATGCACCATCATAAACAAAATATGAAATTTGAAGTCGATCACCAATTATCTTCAAAGTTTGCAGAATATTCCCCCTAATCCATTGAAGATATTCTGTTAATTCAGTTTCTTGACGATTTTTGTTTTTACTTCCTTTTGGTCGTCCTCTTTTTCCTTTTATTTTTGGATTTTTCTTCTTTTTTACCTTTGTTTGACGTTTCATTTTTGGATCAAGTTGTTTCATTAGCAGTGGTGATGCTTCTTTGGATGTGACTCCAACAAGACTGAGACTAAAAAAAACAAGACCCTTTACTGCGCTTGAATAAATTGAAGAGAAAAAACGCCCCAACCCATGAGTACATTTACCTGATTTTGTTATGGTTGTTTCATCTCCAGCCAGTAAATAGATTTCTTCTTTTAAGCGATGTGTGCAGAAAAATAACCAGTTTATGTTTAGCCAACAGACTTTTGTACGATAAAACCTTTGAATACTTCGATAGCTTCCACCTTTGGAAACTCCAACGACTTAAATTCAGCATTGTAACTCGACCTCGACAGCATAACATGCTGTGACTTATAACTGAAAGTTGTCTCAAAAATGACAAGGAAAAGTGCTG
>JBNMNM010000384.1:0-3418 GCA_051275585.1 bacterium
ATTTTGCACGGTTATAACTCAAAGCATAGGTATCATCGATATTTCCCAAATCATGATTCCTTTTATCTGAATATGGTAAATATCTAGCAGCCATCCCTTCAATGATCAGTAAATATTTGACATCATCTTCTATTTTAACACTTTGAAGTACCGATTTTAAGTGACGTCCCGCTTGCAATAAATTTGCTCTAAGTTTAGGATCATTAGGTATCTCAGGGTTACCTGAACTAAATTTGATTGGAACAATCAATTCATGTCTCTTATTTTCTTTGTCGTATCTAAAATATTCTCCTTCCAGATTATGAAGTGCTTTTTTGAGTTCTTCAATTTTTTTGTACTCTTCTAATTGAATTTGTAATTGCTGATGCTGATAGCGCATGTATGAGAATACCAACACGAACAAAACCAACATTACAAAAAACAGGCTTGTCATCATGTCTGAATAACTCACCCAAAAAGAGTCTTCTTTTTTCTTTGCCATTGTCTCTTCTTAATTATTGTAATACTGTAACGCTTAATCTCTCAAGAGACTTTCTTATTTCAACTAAATTTGTGTTTACTTCAGCTAAACCGGCTTCGCCTCCCAACATTGTTGATATTCTTCTCAATTCCTCTCTTACATCATCATGATAATCAACATTCTCTTTTGAGGAAGACTTCATAAGCTGAAAAATTTGCTCAACATATCTAAAATCTTTAAAAAATTGTTTGTTTTCCTGAAGAATGATAGATAAATTTTCTTGCTCCATTGAAACGTACTGCTTTATTCCTTGTGTTTCAGCTTCTAGAAAGGTTTTAAGTCTCGAATAGACATCCACAATATCCTTGTTCAATATATCAACTGCCTCACGCCAAAATTTGTTGTAATTTCCAAATTCATCCATGGAGTGCTTTGAAAACTCTTCGATTTTGGAAGCAAAAGCTCCATCTATTAATTCAATACTGTTTGTAAAAACATCCCTTCGTGCTTCAACTTCAGAGAAATGCGACTCCAAGAATTTTTTGAAATGATTATAAAAATCTGTAGATTCATTTATATGAGAGGATACAAGATTCAAATTGTGATTAAACTCTTCAAATTCACCAATGGCTTTATTGTAGTTATCTAACAAACCTACCGATGATGCTACAACGGTATTTAAACCTTCCTGATATCCTCTAAAACTCTCAAAATCGTTACTCGCTGAATTAACTTTATCAAAAGTATCCACAATTGCATTAGATAATCGTACTAATCCAACCTCTTGAACTGCATCTAAAAACTGCTTTTGCTTACCTAAATTATCATTGATTAAACCCAAGTTATCGCGATAGCCATCTAAATTCGAACTAAATTTGATATTGAAAACATCTAAACTAGATTTTAATGTATTTAAACTGTCCGCCATATCTCTAGACAGTAAGGGTAATAATTCACGTTGAATAAATTCAAAATAATTGGTTCGGCCATCTTCATTTTTAATTGTGGCTTTTCGGTATAGAAAAATATTATTTACTAAAGTCAAGCCAAGCCCCAAAGCACTCGTCCCCATAGCAAGTCCAACATTAGTTAGTAGTTGTTGAATGCCTTCCGTACTAACCATTTTCATAGATCCTGAACCATTTATACCTTTAACCACCTCAAAATCGATACCAGTTATACCTATAATGATTCCAGCAAAAGTTCCAGCCAATCCAAGATATAATGGCACTGAGAGAATTGATTGAATACCTGAATCAGTTTTCTCAATTTCATTCTCCGCAACTTCCTTTAATATCCTAAAATCAGCTGCATTTCCTTTATTCTTTACTAAATAAAGGTTGGTTGAGTTTAATATCTTTTGAAAGCCTTTTGAACACTTTTTCCCTCCCGTATAAGAGATCAAGTCGACTTGAATCGTTTCTGCAGAAAACTCACTACCTTCTTTTACAATTTTCGCTATGTCAATATCTTCTGTATTATCCAATGAAACTGATCGCTGAATAATTTTCAAATCTGAAACACTCGGAAATAAATATCTCAAAACCCGACCTCTCACAACAACCTCATACAATGCATATAACTGTAAGCTTATTATAAAAAATAGTATTATATATTCTACTGTATTTCCCATTTTTCTATTGTTTTATAAGTTCTTTATGTATTTTAATGGAACATGACGTTTCACCATTACTTCTGCTTGATAATATTTTTGTTGTGATTCGTCTATTTCAAATTGATTTCTCTTTCTTAACAAATCATAGCGGACATTTTGTTCAAGAAAATTCAGATTATTTCCGACTTGATGCTCATTTTTCGTTGCATTCATATCGGAATATTGAGTCTCTCTAAAAGCTGCTACTTCCAAATCAATATCTAACCACTCCTCTTTATTAATTCGTCCATCACGGCATGCTATGTATAACATTGGATTGTGCTTGTGAAATGAAAATCTCACATAATTTTCAAGTCCATATCTACGGTCTAAATCTCTGGAAAGCGAACCACCTCCAGGATTAGGAATGTTAATTTTTAATTCCTCGCAAGCTTTCCAGGAGTAAAGTCCGCCGCGAGCTTTTATCATAGGAATGTTTCTACTATCTGTAAAATGGTATAATTGATTAAATCCTTCACTTCTCAATGATTGAAGAATTTCCTCTTTTTCTGATTTATATTTTTCAGCTTCTTCTTTAAGCTGCTGTTCTTTCCTTCTTTGTGCAGCAGCAAATTGTTCTTTTTGTTCTTTAATTAACTGAAGTCTTCTCTCTTCTTGTCTTTTAATCAATTCTTTTCGAAGGGCTTCTTGTCTTCTTTTTTCCTCTTTCTCTTTAACTTTTCGTTGTTGTTCTTCTTTATTAACTCTGCACGTCTTTATCCTCTCCTTGATAACATTTGGCACTGAGCAATATTTTTTTGCAGATTGAAAACATTCAATAGCATCGTCCCACTCTTCACGAGCCAGATGATCATCTCCCATAGTAAAATGCATGGTGAATTTTCTTTGCTTCTTTTCCCAAAAACTTTTCTCATCATTAATTTTTTGAAACAACAAATCACAATCCCCCTCTCGAGAAGTTATTAATGTTCTAGCTTCACTAATTTTGAAAAGAGCACTTTTATAATCTTTATTGGAAGCAAATTCTCTTGCTTTGGATAATAAGCCATCAACCTTTTCATTCAATATTTTCTCTTGCCTTAATCTCTCCTCTTCCTTTTGCTGTTCAATCCTTCTGTCTTCTGTTGCAAGCATTCCTGAGGATAAAAAGTTTTTGAGCCTTACTGCAGAATGCTTTTTTTCTTCTTCAGAAGCTATTTCTTGGATTCTTCGAAATTCACGATTGCTACTAATAAAATCTGTAGCATTTGCCTCAGGAAGTTTTATTCTATCAATCTCTTTATGAAACTCATCTGCAATCAGAATGCAGGGAGAACCATTAAGTTCCTCTATATTAATCTGTT
>JBNMNM010000385.1:0-3412 GCA_051275585.1 bacterium
TTCACTGGGCATGCTTTTTTGAAAAAATACACCATTACTATTTATTAAACAGCTTTAAGCCACTTATTTTCAGAAAGTAAGGAATTATAATGAAAGATTTTTTAATTCAATCAATGGAAAATGTACGTAATAGGCTTTTGCTCCTGTTTTCCATTATGCTTATTTTATCTATTTTAATTGGAGGTCTTGTTACTTTCATTTTATATAGAACAGCTTTTAATGAAAAAAAAGAAAGTTTAAGAGAAACAGCTCAGAGTCAAGCACGATTAATAGAGGCTATTACTCGCTTTAATACAATGCACTTCAAAAAAATGGGCTCTTCAAAAAACGTCCATTCCACAATATTAAATCAAATCATTGATGCCCATAAACACTATAAAGGATTTGGAACAACGGGAGAATTCACACTTGCTAAACGAGAAGGAAAACAGATTATTTTTTTATTAAAACATAGATATGATGGTCTAAAAAAAACAAAATCCGTTCTATTTAATTCTGAAAGAGCAAAACCCATGAGGTATGCACTATCAGGGAAGTCAGGAACATTGATTAGTTTTGATTATCAAGGAGAAGCGGTATTATCAGTCTATGAACCAGTAAAAATATTAAATTGGGGTATTGTTGCCAAAATTAACCTTTCAGAGATTCGAGCTCCTTTTTTAAAAGCGACAATCATAAGTATAGGAGTTGCCATTGTATTGGTTATCATTGCAGCCTTCCTCTTTTATCTTCTTAGTGAAACTGTTGCAAAACAATTGGAAAAAAATAATCTTCAATTACAAGAAGAAATCAAAATACGAAGTCAAGCAGAAATCCATTTAAAATCACTTCTTAGTGCTTTTCCAGATATTACATTTCTTTTTGATGAAGATGGAAGATATCTTGATATCTATGCTTCACCACAAAACCTACTGAAGGTAGATAAAAATCAGTTGATTGGAAACCTTGTTAGTAATCTATTACCAAAAGAATCTGCTGATTTAGTTTTAAAGGTTATTCGTCAAACACTAGAAACAGGAGAAAATCACATTCAAGAGTATGAACTTAAAAGCTCATCAGGCAGTCACTTTTTTGAGGGAAGAACCGCCCTATTAGAATTGCAAACCCAACAAAAAAAAGCAGTCATTTGGATTTCTAGAGCTATTACACAGCGGAAAAACGTAGAAAATAATTTACACAAAAAAAATAGAGCCTTGAGAATGGTTAGTGATTCTAATCAAATATTCATTCTTAGCATTAATGAAAAACAGCTCTTACAAGATATCTGTGAACTTATTGTAACAGTAGGAGGATATCATTTAAGTTGGATTGGTTTTGCTGAGCAAGATAAAAACAAAACAATACAACCAGTAGCTCAATGGGGATATGAAGACAACTATCTTCAATCAATTAACATTACATGGGCTGATACAGTTCAAGGACGTGGCCCAACAGGTACTAGTATTCGAACAGGAAAAGCCTCTATTATAAAAAATATTTGTCATGATCCTACGTATGCTCCTTGGCGAGAAGCCGCTATTCAACGAGGTTATGCTTCTAGTATCGCTTTACCTTTATTAAAAGGATCTCATGTTTTTGGGGTATTAAACATTTACTCACAAATACCTGATTCTTTTAATGAAGAAGAAGTAGAGTTACTAACAAAATTAACAGATAATTTAGCTTATAGCATTATAACGTTACGAAATAATATAGAACGTAAAAAGGTAATGCTTGAATTAGAGGATTATCAAAAAGACTTGGAAGGACTTGTCCAAAAACGAACTGTAGAGTTAGAAGAAAAAAATATTGAATTAGAAAAATCTCTTAGTATTGTTGAAGAATCAAAATTACGTTTAGAGCAAGCAAACAAGGCAAAAGCTCATTTTCTTTCATCAATGAGTCATGAGCTAAGAACACCTCTCAATGCGGTTTTAGGTTTTGCTGATTTATTGGATGGACAATTTTTTGGTGCTTTGAATGAAAAACAGATTGGTTATGTAAATCAGATCAATAACAGTAGCCTGCATCTATTATCATTAATTAATGACCTACTTGATTTAAGTAAAATCGATTCAGGTTCATTCAATTTAGATATGACAACTTTTCCAGCTAAAAGTTTTCTTTCAAGTGTATTAGGCATAATGAGCAGTCAGTTCAAGAAAAAAAATATACACATAAATGAAATGTTTGATCCTACAATAAAGATAGTTGTAGCTGACCTACGAAAGATGAAACAAATCATGTTAAATTTGCTCTCAAATGCCGTTAAATATACTCAAAGTGATGGAGAAGTCAAAATCTATGTAACAAAAGAAGACGCACAAATAAAAATTCAAGTTAAAGATACAGGCATTGGTATTCCTTCTAATGATTTAGATAAAATTTTTGCTGAATTTTATCAGACAGATCAAGTCCGTGATGAATTACTTGGTGGTACTGGAATTGGATTAACTTTAACTAAAAAATTAGTAGAAATGCATGGTGGTAAAATAGGTGTTGAGAGTGAATTAGGAAAAGGAAGTACCTTTTGGTTTACCATTCCACAACCAGAACAAAACGATGCAAAAATAGAGATAAAGGAAAAAAGTATTATTGTAGAAGAAAGACCGATGTCTATGCATCGAATTCTTGTTGCTGAGAACAATAAAACTAACTTAGCACTTGTTCTCAATATTTTAAGTATACACAAACACCATGTTGCAGTTGCAAAAAATGGATTAGAGGCAATTGAACTAGCTCAAACATTCAAACCAGAATTAATACTAATGGATATTCAAATGCCTATCATGGATGGATATCAAGCTATACGTAAATTAAGAGAAATTCCTAGTTTTAATAAACTTCCTATCATCGCATTAACAGCAAATACAGGAACAGCAGCAGAAAAAAGTCAGATAGACGCTGGATTCACAGAGCATTTATCTAAACCAATTCAATCTAAAAGGTTATTTGATGTTCTCCATCGATACTTAGAGAAGCCACATTCTAAGGAAGACAATTCAAAGATAACACATATGGATTTTTGATCTTAAGGAAAACTAACAACACAACGAAATCCAGTATAATCGTTTCGATCTGTTGGAGTATTGCTGTTACGAGCTGTGCCTCGGAAGTAGGAATGATTATTATTGTTCCAACCTCCACCTCGAATCACACGATAAGTTCCTTTATTTTTCCCTTTAGGATTGTATTGATGACCTGCTAAATATCGACCTTCCCAAACATTTCCAGCCATATCATAAGTTCCATTAATTTCCTTGGTTTTACGTCCTACTGACCAAGTTTTTCTTAATCCACATCCCCCATTTTTATAACCTTCTTCACGAATTACAGCATCACTACATAAATTTATGAAGGATAATTTGAACAAGCCTATCTCACTAAAATTCACTCTTACTTTAAGTTACCCATTATATATATATATTCTTTA
>JBNMNM010000386.1:0-3404 GCA_051275585.1 bacterium
AATCTGAATTTAAAAGCCTTGTGAATGATCATTTTATTTTTCTAAGGAGATTCAAAATTATTTTTAAATTTAAAGTTATGTCGAATGCTGGTTGTTTTATGTACCAGTAATGACAAAAAAATCAATTAATTACAAATTATGCAAACCGCTCGGGATAAGGACAACCTTACATCCTCCACCTGAAGGAAGAGGTTTTACGGTTGGCTAGATAAAATTGTTGCACTTTTTGCTGAAAGTACAAAGGTTCTGTTGAGAATTAAACCTTGGTCATTTTTTAATGCAAGGTTAAAAAAAATTGCTGTAACAACTCCCAATACTGCAAGAGTTATAAACATTAATTTTTTATTGGTTTCATAAGGAAACTGAACTGAACTCATATTGGATTTATTTTGTAAGGTCGCTTATGTCGTCAATATAACCTTGTAATTTATCAAGTGCGTGTTGTCTTTGCTTTTTTGTTACTAATTGATCAACAATAAATAAAATCTGATGTCCTTTTTTTCGTCTTTTTTTGATCAAGTTATTATATTCTGAATTTCGTAATAAAGCAGGTTTAAGAAACCATTCTCGAATTTGTGCTTCAATCTGTTTTGGTTTTTTTCGTGCCTTTAGTAATTTGATAAAACGAATGTTGGCTTTCCTTCGATATTCTAAATCAAGAGAGAGAGTTTTTTTGTCAATATGAACTAACTCATGCACTTTCTTTTTCTGTTTTGGTAGTAAGTCATCAAACCAGCCTTCTAGTGACTCAATAATATTTTCTGCTAATGTGATTTTTAACTCTTTACTTGGCTTTTTTAGATCCTTCTTTGCTCGGTCATAAGCCTTTTTAAATTCTTTCTCAAGATGTTTAATTTGAGCATTTGTAACTATTGATAAAAAAGTTGCAATAGCAAGACTTAATTCTTCCGCAGCATTATTTCTTAATTTTCGATACCGATTTCGAATCCAAATTACATCATCCTGACTAAGACCATTTTTAAGGCGTTTTTTAGTTTTTTTGAGGAAGGTGACATATTGAGGAAGTTGATATTTCCTATGCCACTGATGAAATCGTTTGATTTTTTTATCAAGAAATTCTTCTTGTTTGTCAGTTAAATTAAAGTAATCATCAAGTTTATAAACTAAATACCAGTCAGCATAATTATATGCAATTTTGACTGAAACACAACTTCCTATTAAGAAGGTGAATGCAATCAGTAAAGTGAGGAAGCTAAGTTTATGTTTCATTGGAATTTTAAAGGGGTTATGAAACTAAGATTATTGTGTTTGGCTGTTTTAGTAATTTTATTTTATCCAAACGCTTGGGCGAATTCATATCAAACAGGTCTTCAATTTTATCAACAAAAAAGATGGTTGCAAGCAAAATTTAATTTTCAAAAATTTCTAAAAAAGAATCCAAAGCATGGAAGAACCTTATTTTTTTTGGGTTATAGTCACTATCAACTGAAGGAATATAAAAAAGCTCGTTTTTTCTTCCAATATTTATATAAGCAATATCCAAAAAATAAGAGTGTATTATTTTATTTAGGTTTGGTTGATCTAAAAGAAAAAAAATATGCTTTAGCAATCAAGGATTTCCACTCTCTGCCAAAGAGTAAAAAATTTGAAGGATGGAAAGCTTTTAATACTGCTATTGCATATCAAAAATTAAAACGATGTAAGAAAGCTCTACTTTTTTACAATTTGGCATATCAAGAAAATCAAAAATTCTTTTCAAAATATCAGTGGTATTTTCGGAACTCCGCTAGTTGTTATTTGCAACTTGGCAGATTTAAAGATGTAAATCGTATTGTTTTGCAGGGACTCAATCTTTTTCCAAAACAATTTTGGTTCTATGAACTTGCTGCACAAAATGCTCTTTATCAGCGTGACCGAAAACAATATTGGAAGTATTCAGAGCAAGCCTTTACAATTCTTCAGCAACAGGTTGAATGGAAAAGTTTACCAACGATTTCATTTCCATTGCGTGGAAAGTGGAAAGTTGTGCAAGGCAATCATGGAAACCGAACTCATTTAGGAATTACAAATCGATTTGCTTGGGATTTTGTATTTTTGGGCAAAAAACAAACTACTAGTTTTGGACAGCCTATATTTTCTCCAATAAGTGGCGTTGTAGTTTTTGTTCAAGATGGATACGATGATCAAGATAAAAACAAACAAATCCCCCAAAAAAAACAAACTGGAAATTGGATTCGGATTCAATATTCGAAAAATCTTTATCTTGAAGTTAAGCATCTTAAAAAGAATTCAATTCGTGTGCATGTCGGACAAAAAGTGAGCCGTCATGATAAGATAGGGGAAGTAGGCAATTCTGGTTTTTCTTTTGGATCTCACCTTCATATTCAAGCAACAACCCAAATTCAACATGGATTTCTTTCTCGTCCTCTTCAATTTCAGAATTATTTTCGCTGGGAAGGAAATAAGAAAACTTTGATTTTAAGAGGAATTCCAAAAGAAGGAGAAGTGATTAGTTCGAAGTAACCATTTTTTATTAGTTTTAGAGCATACCATTTTACGTATAGAGAACTTATGATAGAAGAGGATTCAGGACTAGTTCAATCACACACTCAAACAGAAGATAGACAAGAATATAATCTTCGGCCGCAACGAGTCCGAGAATTTATTGGGCAAGAAAAGCTTAAAGGAAATCTTGAAATTTTTATTAAATCTGCAATTTTAAGAGAACAACCTTTAGATCATATTTTGTTTAGTGGTCCTCCTGGATTGGGAAAAACTACCCTTGCAAATATTATTTCAAAAGAGATGGGAAGTAGTTTCCGCTCAACAACAGGCCCTGTGATTGAGAGGCAAGGTGATTTAGCCGCAATCTTAACAAACTTAGAACCAAATCAAGTTTTATTTATTGATGAAATCCATCGAATGAGTCGGAATATCGAAGAAATTCTATATTCTGCAATGGAAGATTTCACGCTCGATATTATTATTGGGCAAGGCCCTAGTGCAAAAACAGTGAAGATTGATCTTCCACAGTTTACTTTAGTTGGAGCAACAACCCGAAGTGGCTTACTATCTTCACCATTACGAGATCGTTTTGGAATTCCTTTACGTTTCGATTTTTATACTCCTGAAAATTTGCAAGAAATTATAATTCGATCTGCTGCAATACTTGAAGTCGAAATTATGGACCTTGCGGCTTTATCAATCGGGGAACGATCACGAGGAACACCACGAATTGCAAATCGACTTTTAAAAAGAACTCGGGATTTTGCAATTTTAAAGTCGGGAGGAGTAATTACACCAGAAATTGTAGATGAAACGCTTACTAGCCTAGGAATTGATGAGAAGGGGTTAGATCGCTTAGATCGTGATATTTTAAAAACAATGATTCATATGTATAGTGGTGGGCCTGTTGGTGTTGACTCTTTAGCAGCTACATTATC
>JBNMNM010000387.1:0-3403 GCA_051275585.1 bacterium
GTAAAAAATGGGAAATGCTTGATGATGCATCCTTAAAAGCAATTCCACTGCAATTAGGGGATCAATTTCTTGCAGATCAACGAGATGTTCAACCTTGTTATGATATTTCATGTGTTCCAAAATATGAATATTCTTCTTTTGTTCTAGGAACCGTTGAAGATGCAAAATCTGCAATTGAGATGTTACACCAAGATCATCAACAGTGGAGAGGAAAAGCATTACGAAGTCAGCATCAAATTTTTTCTAAAATTGCATTAAAATTACGTGAAAAAAGAAATGACATTATTGCTTCTTTTCTAATGGGAGCTAGTTTTTCATATATTGAGGCTGATAGTGAGTTAAACCGAATTATTGATTTCTTGGAATTTTACCCACAATCTTTATATTTCTACGAAGATTTTTCTCAATTAATTTCAGAAGGTCGTGGAGTTGCCTTTATAACTTCAAGTACACCTCAATTAATTTCAGAAGTAATTGGTGGTGTGGTTGCAGGATTAATTGCAGGAAACTCTATAATTTGTGCTCTTTCAGGAGAAATATTTTTTCCTTACTGGAACCTGTTTCAAGTATTTTATGAAAATGGAGTATCACCAGAAACTTTAATCCTGTTTCCATGCTCATCAGAAACGTTACAGAGTATAATTCAAAATCCAGTTGCAGATATTATTCTTTCCTTTGGTTCAAAAGAAAGGTTTTTAGAGATTACTCAAAATAATCCAGAAATTCCTGTTTTAGGACACTACCAAGAAAAAGCATTAATGGTTGTTTCTGCAATGGCAGATCACCAACAAGCAATTCGGCATATTATCGAATCGTTTGCAATACTAAGCAATCAGAAGCAAGGAGCATTATCATTATTGATTTTAGAGGAAGAAGTTTATTATAAAAAACTTCTTCAAAATAAAGTGATTGATTCGATTCAAAGTGTTGGTCTTGGATCTGTGTGGGATTTTTCAACAATTGCAACTCCCATTTTAAATTTTGATGAAAAAGAGCTGATTTTAAAAGATGGAGAAACTTGGTTACTTAAACCTAAGCAAGATCCTTCTAATGAGCATTTGTGGTCTTTAGGCGTTAAATTAGTACAACAGCCCACTCTACAAATTAGTGATAATCACCTTCCTGTTCTTGAACTAAAATTAGTTGATGATTTTCAAGAGGCAATTGAATTAACAAAACAACTTTCGCAGTATTCTATTGCCTGTTTAGAAAGCCTTGATCCTAAAGAAATTCAACAATGGAAGAATGAAGTTCAGGTGGGAAGTGTTTATATTAACGAAAAAACAACAGAATCATTTACTGCAAGGCAACCTTTTGGCGGAATTGGAAAAGGCCGAAAAATAGGTGGAGATAATTACCTTCTTCCATTAATGGTTCATCATGAAGTTGGTTTAGCAAAAAAACAAAAAGTTAAAGAAGATTATGCTGTATTAGAAAAACTAAATTTTTGGGTAGAAAAAATTCAATCAAATGAAAAGTTTGCAGATTTTTTCCAAAGAGATTTAGAGCAAATTACTCTTGCAGCATCAAATTATCTGCATTGGTGGGAAAGTTATTTCGAACAAAATCATGATTATTATCGAATTCGAGGGCAAGATAATATTGTTCGTTACCATTCAATTGGAACCGTTGTAATTTGTGTTCATGAAGATGATACTTTATTTGAGGTATTTGCTAGAATTATTGCGGCTCACATTGCGGATTGTGAAATTATTATTAGTTATTCAAATAATGCTGATAGTTATGTAACTCAATTTTTAGACTTACATGTTGGTTATTTAAGAGAAGATTTTTTTGTTTTAAAACAAAACTCAGCTGAGTTATTAGAGCTTATGTCAAAAGCAAAAGTTTTACGATACGCTCATCCTGATCGGGTTCCTGCTGAAATTTATGAAGCAGCAGCTCAAACAGGTTTTTACCTTTGTGTTGAACCACCATTAATGGAAGGACGGTTAGAGCTTTTACATTATTTAAAGGAACAAACCGTCACTTATAGTTATCATCGTTTTGGAAATTTAGAACAAAGAACACTGATGTCATGAATCAATTAGAACTTTTTTAACATGAACGTTTTTAGATGAAATCAGGATTTCATGAAATCCTGCCCATCGTCCAGAATCATATCGGCAAGATCCACCACTATTCACATTAATAATAGAACTGTTTGGGTTTTTATAAATCCAACTTTTATGAACATGCCCATGGCAGTATAATGAGAATTGATTATTTGATAAAAATTTACGCATACTAAGCTTTCCTGCGAGTTGATGAAGAACACCATCATGAATTCCCTTAGGAACCCATATAGGATAGTGTCCAATCGCAATTTTTACCTTTTCTTTATATTCTGGTTTGTTTAAAAGGCGTGAGCATTTTTCTAAGGCTTTTTTATTCACTTTTCCACGAGCTGAAAAATAAGTTCGAGGAACAGCCATATCAACACCAACTAAAACGATATCTTGGTTTAGGTCTTGAATAAAAAAATTACCTTCTTGTTTTCTGGTTTTCCATGATAGAGGAAAAAAATCGCCAAAATATTCTTGAATCCAGTCCTGTTTTGCCGCTGAGCGTACATAACGATCATGATTACCAGGAATAATAATGGTTTTTCCTTTTTTAAGAATAGGATCAAGCCGTTCTCGTGCTTCTGCAAATTCACTTTCACGAGCAAGATTGGTAAGGTCTCCTGTAATGAAAAGGTAATCATAAGAAGTTTGTTCCACTTTTTGGATAATTTTATTTTTTAATCCGATAGGGAAGTGCTTACTTCGATGACGCTTTAAATTGACATAACCTGTAATTCTTTTTGAAAAAAAGTCACTAAGGTATAATGATGTTTGTCCAAAGTGAAAATCAGAAAGATGAATAATTTTAATTTCGTTATGCATTCAGTTCTTACCTAAATCGTTTATTATTTTACAAAATGATTTGCTTCACTATTGAGACTTTTATACTTGAATTACAATCAATTATTTTACTATTCCCTCTTTAAAGGAGAATTATATGGGCGACTCCCTTTTTTTGATCCTTATACCTGCTTTTATTCTTTTATGGCTTTGTATTTGGGGAGTAACTATATGGACATATAGGGAAGATAGAAAATTATTAGCAAAAAGGCCAGAACAAGAAATCTTGCCAATGTTAGAATACGAACAAATTCATTTGGAGCTACAACACCTGAAAAAAAAATTCAACACTCTGCTTGCTCATGAAAGGTTTTCCTACAAAAAAGAGATTGAAGAGAAAGAAAAAGATGCTCAATCTGCATTATTAAAAGCAAAGGAAGAACAACATGATTATTATGTAGCATGTCAAGAGCGTTTATTTGCTTGGGAAGATTATTCAGTAGTTTTTGATAAAAATGCAAATTTTTTATCACTATATTCTGGAAAAAAGAGGCTAG
>JBNMNM010000388.1:0-3394 GCA_051275585.1 bacterium
CTTGTAATAAATCTTTTCTCCTCAGTTTCCCAAGAAATTATTGTTTCACAAAGTGCATCTGAAGTACTTCCTGGAGGAATTCTAACAGCATAATCAACCAAAACTGGCAATGACAATCCTTTGCTTACATATATTTTTTTCAAGGCATTCATAAATGCATCAAATTGCCCATCTCCTTGTGCGTGCTCTTCATATAACACACCATCAATTTTAACAGCAATAATGGTTGACGGATTTAAACCTTTTGAATGTGTTAAAACATACGATTCAATAGTTATTTTTTCTTCATAGGAATTACTGTCTAATACATCTGAAATAATAAATGGCAAATCCTCTTTAGTTACCAATTCTTTTTTATCTCCTAATTCAATTACTCGCTGAGTAACTTTTTTTAAATCCTCATCATTTAACTCCAGACCTAATTCTTGTAAGTTTTTTTCAATATTTGCTTTTCCAGATGTTTTCCCTAAAGCATATTTACGTTTTCTTCCAAAACGCTCAGGCATTAAATCGTTAAAATAGAGATTATTTTTATTATCTCCATCAGCATGAATCCCTGCAGTTTGTGTAAACACATGATCTCCTACAACTGGTTTATTAGAAGGAATTCTAACACCTGAAAATGTTTCAATTAACTTACTAATTGAATACAATGAAGTCTCTTTTACTTGAATTTCAACTTCATCTTTGAAAAAATCATTTATAACAGCAACAACACTTGCTAAAGGAGCGTTTCCAGCTCTTTCTCCCATTCCGTTCACTGTTAAATGAATTCCTTTTGCTCCTGCTTTTAATGATTCCATTACATTCGCAACACTCAAGTCATAATCGTTATGCGCGTGAAAATCAAAATGAATCTCAGGATACTTTGCAGTTATTTTTGAAAAATACTCATACGTTTCACTTGGTGTTAAAACTCCCAGTGTATCTGGCAACAATATTCGTTCTAACGGTAATGTCACTAAAAAATCTAAAAATTGAAAAACATAATCCTGTGAATTATGCATTCCATTACTCCAATCTTCTAAGTAAACATTGGTTTTTATTCCAGCTTTTTGAGCCAAGGAAACAACTTCTTTTATTTCTGAAAAATGTTGTTCTGGTGTTTTTTTTAATTGATATTTTAAATGATTTAGCGAACCTTTAGTTAGTAAATTTTGAACTTTTGCTCCTGCATTAATCATCCAATCAATAGATTTTCCACCATCTACAAATGTGAGCATCTCAACACGATCAATATATCCTGCTTTATTTGCCCATTCTGTAATTGCTTTTACAGCTTTAAATTCTCCTTCTGAAACTCTTGCAGATGCGACTTCAATTCTGTCAACATTTAGATCTTCCAATAACAATTTTGCAATGGTTAATTTTTCAGATGAAGGAAATGAAACTCCAGAAGTTTGTTCACCATCACGCAGCGTAGTATCCATTATTTCAATTTTCCTTCTTACCATATTAAAATGGTCTTTTTGAAGAGAACTCTTGAATTTCTGATGTCATTTTTGTTAAATAGTCGATATCATCAAAACCATTTAACATATTATCCTTTTTATAGGAATTAATTTCAAATGACTCACTTTCATTTGAAGCTAATATTGTTATTTTTTGATTTGGTAAATCAATTTCAATTTCAGTATTTGGGTCCGCTTCAATTGCTCTGTATATTTTATCTAAAAAATAAGCACTTACCTGAACAGGTAGAACACCAATATTTAAACAATTCCCTCTAAAAATATCAGCGAAAAAACTTGAAACTACACAACGGAATCCATAATCATACACAGCCCAAGCAGCGTGTTCTCTTGATGAACCTGAACCAAAGTTTTTACCCCCAACTAATATTTTCCCTTTATAAATTGGGTTGTTTAATACAAATTGTTCCTTTGGTGTGTTGTCTGGATTGTATCTCCAATCTCTAAATAAATTATCTCCAAAACCTATACGCTCTGTTGCTTTTAAAAAACGAGCAGGTATAATTTGGTCTGTATCCACATTTTCTATTGGTAATGGTACAGCAGTACTTTTTAATATTTCGAATTTATCGTAAGCCATTTTCGTAGTTTTAAAATTATAAAAGAGTTCGAGGATCTGTGACTACACCAGTTACAGCCGTAGCAGCAGCTACAAGTGGACTTGCCAATAATGTTTTTGATCCAGGTCCTTGACGACCTTCAAAATTTCTGTTTGAAGTACTAACAGCAACTTTTCCTGCAGGAACTTTATCATCATTCATTGCTAAACAGGCCGAACAACCGGGTTCACGTAATACAAAACCAGCTTCATTAAAAATAGCTAACAAACCTTCTTCTTTTATTTTTGCTTCAACAATATGTGAACCTGGTACTAACCAAGCAGTAATATTATCCGCTTTTTTTCTTCCTTTTACGATAGAAGCAAAGGCTCTAAAATCTTCAATTCTACCATTTGTACAACTTCCTAAAAAAACGTAATCTACTGATTTTCCAATCATCGCTTCTCCTTCGGAAAATCCCATATAGTCTAAGGATTTTTTATATGTTGCCTCTCCTCCTTCAACATCTTTAGCTTCTGGAATAGATTGAGAAATTCCTGTTCCCATTCCCGGATTAGTACCGTAAGTTATCATTGGTTCAATGTCAGCTCCTTTAAAAGTAAATTCTTTATCAAAAACCGCATCTTCATCTGTACTCAAGGTCTTCCAATATTTCATTGCATTATCCCATTCTTCTCCTTTAGGAGCAAACTGACGTCCTTTAACGTAGTCAAAAGTCTTATCATCTGGAGCGATAATACCACCACGTGCACCCATTTCAATACTTAAATTACAAACGGTCATACGACCTTCCATAGACATTTGTTTAAAAACATCACCCGCGTACTCTACAAAATAACCAGTTGCTCCAGAAGTTGTTAATTTTGAGATAATATATAATGCCGCATCTTTTGGTGTAACTCCTTTACCAAGTTCTCCTGTAACATTGATTCTCATTTTTTTAGGCTTTGGCTGCATAATACATTGAGCAGTCAATACCATTTCCACTTCAGATGTTCCTATACCAAAAGCAATGGCTCCAAAAGCTCCATGAGTCGAAGTGTGAGAATCACCACAAACAATCGTTGCGCCTGGTAATGTAATTCCGTGCTCCGGACCAACAACATGTACAATTCCATTATTTTGATGGCCTAATCCCCAATGAGAAATTCCCCATTCGGCAGAATTTTCTTCCAAGGCTTTAAGTTGATTCGCTGATAATGGATCTTCAACCGGTAAATGTTGGTTTATAGTTGGTGTATTATGGTCGGCGGTTGCAAATGTTTTGGCCGGATATAACACAGAATTATTTCTGTTTTTTAAACCTAAAAAAGCTACTGGACTAGTAACTTCGTGTATTAAATGTCTATCTATAAAAAAAAC
>JBNMNM010000389.1:0-3385 GCA_051275585.1 bacterium
GCTTCTTGATTGCTACTACTATCAACTATTTTTTTTTGAATTTTTACTGTAGTAACAGACTTTTTTTTTGCTATTTTTTTCGTTTTTGTCTCCCATGAAACCTTAACTGTTTGTGAACAACTAAAGGTTCCTAATAAAAGACAAATTCCAATCAAAGATCGAAAAAAGTGTATATACATTTTTTGAATAGCAAACATAGTTAATGATAAAATAATATTAAAAAAAGTAATGAATACTTGCACCAATCCCTGAACCACCAAACTCAATGTTTTGGTCTTTGTCATCCGTATACTTGATTGTTGCAAGCTGGTAGTAATTCAATCCTAAAGATGTGGAAGGAGTCACTTTTAAATTCAAACCAACGGTTGTGATATTGTTGTTACTAGTTGCATCTTTTGATGCTCCTATTTCATTATAAATTCCTTGCCCTATTGATGCAGAAAGTAAAGGAATGTTGTTTCTTTTAAGAAATTGGAATTGATACTGTAGCATTGGAACAAATACAACAATTTGTGGATTACTTGTACCTAGAGTGCTAGGAGGAGAACCAAGATAAGCATTTAAATCAAATGCAAATTTAACTGATTTAAAAAGGGTACTAAACTCAAAACGAAAACCAGCACCAGCAAAACCTGTACTCTGATCACCACTACTTGTAGTTGTATTTCTGGCCGTTATGCCTGTAAT
This sequence comes from bacterium, assembly GCA_051275585.1. Lineage (GTDB taxonomy): Bacteria > SAR324 > SAR324 > XYD2-FULL-50-16 > JBNMNM01 > JBNMNM01. Next base: position 688 of record JBNMNM010000389.1, read on the forward strand.
AGTGGGAATTAAATTAATTGAAAAAGTAAACCCAGACTCTTCTTGATCAGAAAAACTTTCTAAACTTAGAACCTTTCCATCTTTAAGTTGGAAGGCTTTAATCATAAACTCTAGTTTTTCTAGTTCTTCATTATAAAAAACAGATCCGCCAATATATGCTTCAATTCCTTGATCTTTTCCTAGTTTTTGAAAGGATTCTCGTGAATTAATCAGAAGCCCTAAATACAATTTATCTTTTTTTAGGTATGCAACCTGTTTTTTACACTCATTACAAATATAGAAATCAAATCGATTAAGAGCACGAAGTTCGATTTGTAAAAAAGAATAAAAATTTAATTCAGTAAGTAGTCCTGGATCTCCATCAATTCTTCCAATGGTAACTTTCTTAATTGAACTTGGAATATTTTTAACAAACTTTTTAATCGCAGCTTTTGCTTTTTTTCGAAAACTTCGTTTTAAGTCTTCCTCGATTTCAAGTTTAGTTCCTTCTTTAGTGTAAACTGTTCTTATTTGTGCTTGCTGTTGAGAAAACTCTTTTTGTTGAGAAGATATTCCTCTTTGAGAACCTGTTTTTCCCTCAAGGCGAGTATCTTCTTGAGAAAAGCCATAATCTTGCCCTAAGGTAATTGTTGGTGAAAAACCAATAATTACGAAAATAAAAAGAGCACTAATTTGAACAAAACCTTTTTGTAAGGTTTGAATCAAACCTAAATTCATTGAAACACCTCAAAATAAAAAATCTTTTACTTACTTTTTAGAAGGAGAACCGAGCAGAAACACTTGTTGCTGAAGAAGCTTCAAATGTACCTACCATACCTAAATCTGAATTTTCTAAATCAATATTGCTGATACTATAATAATTTAATCCAATGGCTAGATTTTGTGACACTTTTAATTCTAATCCAGCATTAAAGTTTGATGATTGAACATAGGAGGAACTATATATTTTAGCCATAGCTAGACCACCTCCTAGATACAAACTTAAAGCTCTTTTTTGTCCAATTTTCCATGGAAAGGAGTATTGGAGTAATCCTGATGCAAGAACAACATTTAATTTGTTTTGTTGTGTTTCAGCTAAAACATTTTCAAAGTAATCAATACTGATTCCTAATTTGATACTTTTTGCAAATGTTCCAAACAAGTAGCGTAAGTTTGCAGCCATAAACTTACGGTCTTCTGTGTATGTTACTGCTGATGTATTAGGGTCTGTTGTTGTGAGTTTATATAGAAAACCAGAAACATAAGGAGATATTGCAATTGAAAACTCTGAATTTTTTGATTGCACTACAACTTTAGATTTCCCTTCTAAAATTCCTGAGTGAACAATCTTTCCATCTTTTGCATCAACAACATGAAGGAATAGTTTTAGTGTTCCCTTATCTTCATCTAGTTCTGTAAAACCAAGAATTAAAGCATCAAATTTTTGTCGTTTTGCTAGTTCTTGCAAATCTTGTGTTTTTTGGATATTTTGTTGAGGGATTAAGCCATATTTTGTCACAATATAGTTTTTGCTTTGACATGTAATACATTCAATTAAGTTTGCAGAACCACCTTTAACAATCGATTGCTTTAGGAAGTACCGAACTTTTCTAGGATTAGAGTAAATTCGGTGATCACCCTCAATCCGACCTACAGAAATTCGCTTAAGATTACTTGGTAATCCAGATAAAAAATCAGGGATTTTTTTTGAGGCAGATTGAATCATATGATCTAAATCAATCGAAGTATGTTTTAGATCACTATTATTGTTGATAACGGGCAGTTTTAGCTCACCTGAAATCATTGTAGGAGTTAGAATTGTTCCTTCATGCGACTGGTGATTTTCAGGGTTAGTGAGCTGACCATGAACTAAAAAACCTGTAGATTTTACTAAATCAATTGTCCAATTGACCATTCCTTTTGCTTGTATTCCATGCAGTGTTTGAGCATGAATCACTTTTCCTGTTTTTGTATCAATAAGTTGCAGTCCTAAAGAAACAAATTTCTTTTTAAAATCAACAGTAATATTTCCTTGTAAAACCGCTTCAATTCCTTGTTTATCAAAAAGTTGTTTTAATTGTTCTGGTTGGTCTAATATTGATCCAACAACAATTTTTTCTTTATCAAGTGTAACTACTTTTTTACTACAATTTGGACAATCAATAACCTTAAATCGTTTTAAGGCTAATAGTCGATCAGTTAGGCTTTGTTTCAGTTTGATTGTACTTAAATTATAGAGCTGTGTTTTTTCGATTGAACTTAATGCAATCTTTTTTATTTCTTTTGGAATCTGAATTATAAAATCAGGAAGTTTCAATAATGCATTATCAATAAGTCGATAAACTAAAGCTTGTTTTCTTTTACCTAATTGAAACTCGTAATAATCGGGTAATAAAATTTTTCCACGAGTGATTGATGATTTATATTCTTCCCCACTTTTTCCTTTATGATGGATAGGGCCACTCATTGAAAAATTGCCTGATTGCGATGCTTCAATTGACCAAAAAATCCGACTTTTAGAGTCATGACCAATCAGTGTTCCAATTTTTAAAATTTTTCCTGTTTTTGCTTCAACAAATTTAAGATTGAGGTGAAGTTCACGAGTAACTTTATCTAGAATAATCTCACCAAATAAAAAAGCATCAATATTTAATTTGTTACCTAATCTTTGAAGTTCTTCTGTTGTTGCAATATTACGAGTCAAAATTAGTGAATCATT
>JBNMNM010000390.1:0-3381 GCA_051275585.1 bacterium
CGAATCTATTCTTAGTGCTCCTATTAATCGGTTATCAACAGGAGAAAAGCAACGACTCGGTTTATTACGATTGCTTAGTCTAGAGCCTCAAGTTTTATTGCTTGATGAACCAACAGCTAGCTTGGACATTAAAAATACTTATAAAATGGAATCTTTGATTTTATCTTACCTAAAAGAAAAAGATGCCTCTGCGTTATTGATTAGTCATGATTTAGAGCAAATAAAAAGAACGGCTCATCGACATTTGATTCTAGATAAAACCTCCCTCAAAGAAGTCTCCCTCTATGATCATTCTATCTACAACTGACCTTAGTATTTCTGCGATCTTTATTGTAATTCTGGCCTTATTAAGTATTCGACTCCAACTTGGAATTGCATTATCAATTGTTATTGCAGCAATTCGAACTGTAGTTCAATTATTTTTGATTGGTTTTGTATTAAAGATTATTTTTGAAAATACTCAGTTTATATGGGTATTTGGAATTTCGATTATCATGTTGCTCAATGCAGGAAGAGCAATCGTAAAGCGACAAAAAAGAAAGTTAGGTGGTTGGTGGAGTTTTGGGATTGGAACTAGCTCTATGCTGATTTCATCATTTACAATGATCTGTTTTACCCTTGTGATTATTATTCAGAATGAACCTTGGTATTCACCACAATATGCAATTCCTCTTTTAGGGATGTTATTAGGAAATACGATGAATGGAATTGCTTTAGGGGTTGACCGTTTATTGGAATCCGTTTGGCAGCAGAAAGAAGTGATTGAACAAAGGCTATTACTTGGAGAAACCAAAAGTCAGGCCTTAAAAGAAATTCAAAAAGATAGTGTTCGTTCTGCACTCACTCCAATTATTAATTCGATGTCAACTGTAGGGATTGTAAGTTTGCCAGGAATGATGACAGGACAAATTCTTGCGGGAGGATCTCCAATTGAAGCAATAAAATATCAAATTTTAATTATGTTTTTAATTGCAGGTGGTACAGGACTAGGGTCAATTACAGCCCTATGGTTAACCAGTAATCAATTGTTTGATACAAGACACCGTTTATGTCTTGCTAGAGTTGAACGAAATTAATTCTTTAGTATTTTGTTAATTGCTTCAGTGAGTTTTTTAACTACAATAGGTTTGGTAACATAATCATCCATTCCTACATCAAAGCATTTTTCTTTTTCCATTATATCTGTACTTGCAGTCATTGCAATAATAGGAAGGTGAATATTCTTCCCCTCTTCCTCTTTCCTAATATATTGAGTTGATTCATACCCATCCATAACAGGCATATTGAGATCCATTAAATAAAAATCATAAAAGCATGATTCATTGTTCTCGTAGAGGAATTTTTTATAATTCTCTACTGCTTTTTGACCATTATCTACAAAGTCTACATGATACTTCATTTTTCCTAAGATCAACTTTGCTAATTTAACATTAAAAGGATTGTCCTCTACAAGAAGTGCTCGAATTTGACCTGTATGGTTAATTTTTCTTTGAACGAAAGAATTATCAACTATTTTTTCTTCTTTTTTCTCTTCTGAGTAAAGGGGGATTTGTACACAGAATTTTGTTCCCACATTAACTTCACTTTCAACGATAATGTTTCCATTCTGAAGTTCGACAAGATCTTTTGTAATAGACATTCCCAAACCAATACTTTTTTCCCCTTCTGTTCCTGCTTGAGATGCTTTTGTAAATTTATCAAATAAAAAAGGGATTTTATCTTGTGGGATTCCAATTCCTGAATCTTGAATAGTGAACTCTAAATTAGAATCAACAACTTCTAAAATAATTTTTACAAAGCCTTTTTTAGGTGTAAATTTAATTGCATTTGAAAGAAGGTTGTTCGTAATTCGAGCAATCGCATTTTTATCTGCAACAATTAAAGGGAAGTTTTGCTTCGAACATCGATTGATAATTGAGAGCTTAATTCCTTTTGGAGATGCCATATGTGCAAGTGTTTTTGCACAGGACTTAACTATTGAATAAATAGGAAGAGGTTTTAGATCAAGATCTTCATTTTCAGATTGAAGACGGCTTAGGTCTAAAATGTCATTAATTAAACTTAATAAAAATTTACCAGAAGTTTCAATATGTTCTAAGAATTCTTTTTCTTCTCCGACAAATTTTGGATTATCTAAAAGTAGCCCTGCAAACCCTAAAACTCCATTTAATGGAGAACGTAAATCATGAGATGCAATGGCTAAAAAATCATCTTTTAATTTACTTGCTCGTTTTAGTTTTACAATATTTTCTTGGAGTTCATCTTTAAGGAGCTTATTTCTTAAATGAATATTAAGACGGGAGAATAATTCTTCTTTAACAAATGGTTTAACAATGTAGTCTGTTGCTCCTGCCTTAAAAATTTCTAAAACAGCCTCTCTGTCAGAAACTCCAGTTAGGAAAATAACAGGTAATTCTTTATTTCCGATCTTTTGACGAAGATTACGACATAGTTCATCACCATTCATTTCAGGCATTTCAAGATCAGTGATCACCATATCAATGGAATCTTTTTCATGTTTTAAAATGTGTAATGCAATTTTTCCATTCTCAGCTTCAATAACATTAAGTCCTTCTTGATGAAGAAAGGAGGAAACATGACGACGAGCTGTTTTACTATCATCAACAACAAGAACAGTAATCCCAACTAATTCATTTTTTGGAACAAGAATTTTAGTTGCAGCATTTGAAATTTCGCCTTCAATAAAAGGTTTAGTGACAAAATCAGTGGCACCAGCTTGAAAACCTTTTGCTCTTTCTTCTACTGTATCACTAGATGTAACAAATAGAACTGGGATTTCAGCAAACTCAGGATGATCTGTAAGGTTTCTAATTTTTTTACAAACCTGATAACCATCTAAGTCAGGCATCTCAACATCAAGAGTAATTAAGTCAGGCTTAACCTCTGATAATAATACTAAAGCTTCAGGCCCATCACTAGCTTCCCAAATGTCGAGTTCTAAATCACCTTTCTCTAAATCTTTACGAATAAGTTTTCTGACTACGGGGCTGTCATCTACAATGAGTATACGAAACATATTTTTCATAATAATAAAGTCCTTCCTTAATAAACTATATAAAAGCTCGTTCAATAGGTAAATTCGCCGTTTTATCTAGCCAACCGTAAAACCTCTTTCTTCAGGTGGAGGATGTAAGGTTGTCCTTATCCCGAGCGGTTTGCGAAATTTGTAATTAATTGATTTTTTAGTCATCACTAGTACATAAAACAACCAGTATTCGACATAACTTTAAATTTAAGAATAATGTTGAGCCTCCTCAGAGAAACAAAATGATCATTCGCAAGGCTTTCAAATTCAGATTAAAACCAAACAAAAAGCAGATTGAAAAGTTCTTTCAATTTGCTGGCTGTAATCGGTTTGTC
>JBNMNM010000391.1:0-3379 GCA_051275585.1 bacterium
ATTTCATCAAGATTATATTGAAAAGTATGGACATGATGCAGACTTTATTCTTCACGATTGTCAGCTCCATGAAACAGGTCCAAATAATACACTTGGAGTTCATACATCCTTAGCACAATTAAAAACACTTCCTAAAAAACTTAAAAATAAAATTTGGTTATACCATCATGCAACAGGTCAAACAATACCTGATGTTGAAGGTGAATTTGCGGGTTTTGCAACTAGAAATTTAGTATTTGAGTTATAACGGTATAGGAATGGTGTCCTCTCAAAAAGAAACTTTTTCCTTATTCCAGTTGGTGAAAAAAAGTATCACACTGGATAGTACGAGAAAAAAAGAACTCATTGAAGCAAAAGAAAAAGGAAGTGCTTTTTTTCAAGACTTCAATGACAGTCGTATGAAACTGGCTTTTTCTGTTTTTTCAGATGAAATGAGAAAGGCTTTGTTTGAAGTAATTTATTTTCTTCATGTAAACGACCCTCGTTATAAGGAATTCAAATATACAGCTACAAGAAAAGAACGGGTTCATTCTATCCTCAGAGAAGTTCCATATGAGGAAGTTGCAGACCTTTATACTGAAGGTTCTCCTAGTGGTGTAGTTGGAATTTCTAGTATATCTCCTATTTTTCAAGAAGACTTCGAAAATTATATCACTAAAGAGTTTAATGATCGTCTTACTGAAAATAGTGGATTTACTCCTATTTATAGTATTGCGTCTCTAGGTTCTATTGGAACTATTGGACATAAAAAGTTTAAGTCCGATCTTGATTTACAGGTTCAATATGAATTAGAGCCATTTTTATACTATGATAAAGATTTTTCAGATCAAAAAATACGAACCTATACCCAAAGGCTAGCCCAGCTTTATTCAAAACGATACATTCGTATAAAAAAATACTCTTCACAAGACTTACAAGATCCTGAAATCAAAAAAGAAGTAATTTTAGCTGGAAGAAAAAGCGTTTATGCAAAATTCCCTATTATTTTTCAGTTTGCATTCAAAGGATTAAAGTCTTTTGATATGTCGTCAAAGCAAATCAAACAAGGAATTGTTCATCAATTCATTGATTTCTACAAATTCTGTAATCAAAACTTTTTTAAAGCAGAAAAAGAAGCACAAGAAAAACTATTAAAAGAAAAAATCCTTAAAGTTCAAGATTACGTACAAAAAAAGTTTCCTCATGCGGAGATTTACCTTTTTGCTTATTCCAATGATGCTTATCGAGCAGGAAAGCATGGTACAACCTTAGAATCAAAAGAATCTTCTGGATCTGCTTATGAATTGATTCTGAATTATGATGTATTGATGCCTGGAATTCAATTCTCTCCTATGATTCCAATTCATTTTTTAATGCCAGAAACGGCAAATAGCTCTACTGCATTTTACGATCGAATTGTTGATTACACTCGATTTGGCTTAGTTGATATCTATGATCAATATCGAGAACTATTTGTAAATTTAGGGGCAACACCTCCACTCTCAATGGAGTATATGACAGCTCATGCAGGTGCTGTTTATTGGGAATCATTTAAGGCTTCTTCTGGAAATTTACCAAAAGCATTACTTAATCTTCTTCGAATTGAGATGCTTTTTGATCAAAAATTTTCAGGTACTGTAATCGAAATCATTAAAAATCCAACTAAAATGGATCATTTTTTAGGAGAACTTCCTGAAGATGATGAGGATGATATTGGATTACATGATGAAATTCATGATAGTTTTCCTCTGTGGGGACTTAAACAACTAGAACTTGATTTTCCAATTTTACTACAAGATCCGTGGTGGATTCGGTATAAGCTCTTAAAAATCGGCTTTAGTTCTCATAATGAACGAGTTGATTCTAATGAACTTTTACTTCTTTCAAAGATTATTGATTTATGCTTTGCTTTGCATATTAGTATTTCAATTGTTTTTATAAAACCAGGTGAGAAAAAACAATTTACAACCCATCGAGAAAAAGTACTTGCGAAAATGTGGGATGAAGCTTTTCCTCCGATGTCAGCACAACGAGAATTTTTAGAGCATGTTTTTATTGGTGAAGTAAAATCAATCAATACATTTGAGCAGCAAATGAAAATGCTGTTTAAAAACTCACTTAAACGAGTTAATCAAATCGTAGAGGATCAACCTTTTAAAGATAAATCAAATCGTGATGAATTCAAAATTTGGTACTCTTACTATGAAACCAATTTTGAGCCTGCCCCAACTGTAGTTCAACGAAGTATTTTAACTCATCTTAAAGTACCTAGAGGAAAACTAGAGATTGGACATCGGGATGGGTTTTGGTATTTTAAAGCAAACCAAAAAATGTCATCGGTTGGAAAACGCTTTGATACTTTTGGCACCATGAGTCACCTTCCTGATGAAGTGGAACTCTTTGACCATGAATCTTTTCTTCATGGAATTACTCATTGTATTTTAAATGGGTATTATGGAGTTCTTAATAAAGGAACACTCAAAGAAACGAAAACCGCTATTGAATTTAAAGTTGGCTCAATGGATTTAGGCAGTAAAGTAGACAATGAATATGCCTATGTTCGTCCAGATAATGTGATAAGAATAGTTGATAATATCAATGCAGCTTTTCCTTACCAAGAATATGATTATCGAGATGTTTTAAAAGCAGAAAATAAAATTGTTAATGTTTATATTTTTGTCAATTTATTAACCTATGGTAGTGTCTCTATTTTATATCGTGATAGTTTAAGAAACTGGCATGTTGATCTTTTTGAACATCCTCAAGTAGGAAAACGTGCAACCGAATTTTATAAAGAACGAAAACGAATTATGATTGCAATTCCCTTGCATCAAACCATTCGAAAATTCTTAAAAGAAAAGAATTTTGAACTTAATGAAGAGAATTTAAAAAATGTAACTTGTTGGTTTAACCCAAACAGTGTTCAAACTCATCATGGTTCTCAACAACTAATTCAAAAAGAAAATGATTTAGGAGAAGAATTTAAACAATACTTCATTCAAGTCCAAAGACATCTAGAGCTAAAAGAAAAAGAATCATAATATAAATAAGACATCACCTAAAAATATGAGAAGAGGGTATTTAAATTAAAAATTTTTACCTTCTTCTAAGATTCAAGAAACCGAGAATAACCTTCAAAGTCCCATTTCATTGGAACAGCCTTTTTTGTATAAACTCCTTTCTTAAGTTGAAATGAGATCATTCTTTCTGCTTTTGCTGAAAATGGTATTTCGTTTTCATCCCAAATGATGGTCGCTTCTCCAATTAACTGTAATGTATCTCCTGTATCAAAATCGATAAATAATAAACCACAAGCAGGGTTCTCTTTAATATTTCCAAGAGTATTAAAATGATTATTTCCTGCATAATCTGGAAATAATAAAGTATTATTTTTGATTTG
>JBNMNM010000392.1:0-3368 GCA_051275585.1 bacterium
TATAAAAAACCTTTATACACAGACTAAGCCTTTTTCCCTCAAAAAGTTTAGTAAAAATATTCAAATTGGTTAAACAGTTACTAAAAAATTCAACTTTTAAAATTGTTTAAAATTGTTTAAAATTGTTTAAAATTGTTTAAATGTGTTGAACTTTTAAGGGAACAATACCTTTTTTGGAAATCTTTACAAGAAAAAATTTAGTCTAATTATAGGTAGTATCAATATCTTAATATTTATATGTTTTTTAAGTTTTACTCGTCATTAGAACGTTATCAAGGTCTTAATGGTATTTTTTGATTTTTAGTATTTCAGGACAAATTGTAAAAAATTTTAGTTTGTCTTAGTTCATGATTTAATTTAGGGGACACGAGACTTCAAATTAGGAGACATGAGACTTAATTGTCCCCTGATCGTATTTCGAGTCTGATGTTTGGGAAGTCTCGTTGCAAAAGCAAGAATAGAAGATTTTCTTCTTTTATTAAAGCCTTCTATTCTTAAAAGAGCACTAGTCAAAATGCTTAAAAATCAGCTAGAAACACTTCAAAAATTTTAGCGAATTTAAATAAAAAAGGTTAAATTAAGAATGCTCTTTCAACTGCTACAAAATCCCCTTATTTTTTTACTTCTATTCTTCCTGATCGATTTTATTCTCGGTGATCCAAACTATTCCCTTCATCCTGTTCGTTTGATTGGAAATACACTTTCTTTCTATGAAAAGTGGTTATGGAAATTTAAGCTAAATGGGAAATTTGGTGGTATCCTTCTATTTCTCTTGCTGGGAATTACAGTTGTTGGAACTGTTGAAGGTATTTTTCTATTATTAAAAAATCTTCATTGGAGCCTAGCTGGATTATGGCATCTATTCATTGCTTATAGTATGTTTGCTCTGCGTGATTTATGTAAACATGCACAACGAATTGCAACAGCAACCAACCAAGAAGATTTATCAAAAGCACGATTTCACACAAGTATGATGGTTGGACGTGATACTGAAAAAATGGATCTGTCTGCTTGTAATCGTGCAGGAATTGAAAGCTTAAGTGAAAACCTAACTGATGGTGTAATTGCCCCTCTGTTTTATTTTGTTTTATTTGGAATTCCTGGAATGATGCTTTTTAAAGTTATCAGCACAATGGATTCAATGGTGGGTTATAAAAATGAGAAATATCTTCATTTTGGATGGTGTGGAGCAAAACTTGATGATGTTCTAAATTATCTTCCTGCAAGAATTACATGGTTACTAATTACTTTATGGGCATTCCTTTTCCCTACGTATTCAGCAAAAAAAGCATTGGTTGTTGGTTGGAAACAACATAATCTTTTACCTAGTCCAAACTCTGGATGGAGCGAAGCCGCCGCCGCAGGTGCATTGCAAATTCGTTTACTAGGAAAAATCTGGAAACGAGGAAAACTATCCATTGATCAATGGATGGGTGATTCAAATGACCCCGAAGGAGCCAAGTCACAAGATATTCAACGAATGATTTATATTGTGATTGGCACTACAATTCTTTTTATTCTTTTTGCCTATCTTATCTTTTTTCAATTTCAGTTTTATTTTCATCTATTACCATTAGTTTAATTATGTCTGAAACAATTCAAGTAGAAATGACCATTCCAAAACGCCCTAAATTAGATCAAGGAGCGTTCCAAATTTATACAGGAAAAGGAAAAGGAAAAAGTACAGCATCAATGGGTTTAATGTTACGAGCTTTAGGAGCTGGTTTTAAAGTTTATTACCTTAGAATGTTGAAACCTCGTTGGAAAACAGGAGAATTAAAACTTCTTCCTAATCTTCATCCAAATTTAACATTTCGTAATATTTCACATGATTGGAAATTAACGAAAAGTAAGGATATTCCTGAAGATGTTGCTCACATGCAAGAGTCACTTAAAGAAGAAATTGATAACTTACGACATGTCATTACTTGTGGTGATTATGATGTTGTGATTGTTGATGAAATGAATTATTGCATTCACCGTGAATTAATCCCTTTAGATATTGCGATTGAACTGGTTGAGAGTCGTCCTCAAAATGTAGAGCTTGTTTTTACAGGTCGCTATGCTCATGAAGAGATGATTAAGCGAGCTGGTTTAGTCACTGAAATGACAAAAATCAAACATCACTTTGATGAAGGCATAAAAGCTCGTCTTGGAATTGAATTTTAAATATGTCTCAAAAACCACATGGTCTTATCCTCGCAGGAATGCAAAGTAGCAGTGGAAAAACTGCAATTACTTCAATGCTTCTTGCGACTCTGAAAGAACAAGGAACTCCAATCCAATCGTTTAAAGTAGGGCCTGATTTCATCGATCCTACCTACCATAGTTTTTATACTCAAACTCCTTGCATTAATCTTGATTCATGGTTGATGGGAAAAGAGCATACTCTTGAAACAGTAAACCAATTTGGTTCAGGAAAAGTTGGAGTTGTTGAGGGAGTCATGGGTTTGTTTGATGGTGCTAGCCCGACTTCTGATGAAGGTAGCACTTTTGAGATTGCTCAGTGGTTAGATTGGCCTATTATTTTAGTAGTCCCTTGCAAAAAGGTTGGACGATCCATTGGAGCTGCAATTCGTGGATTCCTTGAAGCTGCGGGAAAAGGTCGAATTGCAGGTTTGATTCTAAATCAAGTGAATGGTGTAGGTCATGCTGATTATTTAAAGAAAGCTCTTGCTGTGCTTGATCTTCCGATTGTTGGAATCGTTCATCATAATGATGCTCTCTACTGGCCTGAACGTCATTTAGGATTACAAGCTCGAAGTGAAATTGAACTTCCAGAGGCGAAGCATCTTGCAGAGCTTGGAAAACAATATTTTGATTTAGAAAAAATTCAAAAATTGGTCACTCCTGCACCAGCTCATCAAAAAGAGAAGAAACAACATCCCACAACAAAAATCCGAATTGCAGTTGCGAAAGATGAAGTTTTTCACTTTTATTATCATGCAAATTTAGAGTTTCTAAAATCAGCAGGAGCTGAGTTAGTTGAGTTCTCTCCTTTGCATGATGAAAAAATTCCTGAAAATATTCAGGGTTTAGTTTTTGGTGGTGGCTTTCCAGAAGTTTTTGCTGAACAACTTTCTCAAAATCAAACCATGTTTGCATCCATTCGAGAAGCAATCGAGAGTGGTCTTCCTGCTTATGCAGAGTGTGGTGGTTTGATGTTACTTACAGAAGGAATTATTTCTACTGATGGAAAAGAACATCCAATGGTTGGAATCCTTTCTGGAAAAGTTCAAATGACTCCAAGTCTAAAAAACTTTGGATATTCTTTATGTAACTTTCCAGAGGAAAATGAACAATGGCGAGGTCATGAGTTTCATTATTCCTATTGGACAGATGAAGAAAAGTCCGCAAATTTATGGAAT
>JBNMNM010000393.1:0-3351 GCA_051275585.1 bacterium
TTGTTCTTCAGGATCAAGAGCAGTTAAACTTTTTTCTCCAACATTATGGCTAGCTAGAGGTTGTGCTTTATAAACTCTAGGATTTAAATTTTCTTGTGATTTTGGATTTAATGTTAACTCAGTTAAGGAGTCTAATCGCTGATTAATCCCACTTTTTTGACGATGAAGAATCTGTTTAAGATCATCATCTGGACTACTATTCAATTGTTGATCAAAAAACGTTCTAAAGTCTTTTCGTACTTGATTAATTGCACTCATGATTTCTAAATTCTGACCAAGAGCCATCAAACCACTCATTCGTTGATTTCCGCCACCTCCAGAACCTAGACCTTCACCTCGTTGCATTTGTTCAATACTATCAAGAATTTCTCCATCTCCATTTTGTAAAAACCGAAGGACTTCTGAACTAAGCTCTTCACTTCTAGAAGAATCGGGGTTTTGCTCTAAACTTTTTTGAATAAATTCTTGTGTAAGTTTTGATGCTGGTAATTCTTGTTTTTGTTCACTATTTTCTTCTTCTGTAATTGCTTGATCAACATCATTTTGATCAAATACTAAAGAAAAACAGTGATCAAACTTTTCAACATAACGTTGGGACTTGATCAGATGAGCCTGTAAAACGGTTTTAAAGATGGATCGATCAAAGGTATCAATCCATGCAATAGCACTCATACAATCAAGGACTTCTGCTGTACTAACGGGAACTCCCGAAGAACGCAAAACAGAAGCAAAATGACTAATTGCATGTTTCATTATTTCAACAGGGCTTTTTCGACTTGGTTAATATCACTTTGATATTTTAAAAGAATGGAAAGTGTTTCTCGAATAATATCTTCATCCCAATCTTTTAGTTGTAATGTAAGTAAACTTTGAATCCAATCAATGCTCTCAGAAATACTTGGAGCTTTCTTTACATCCAGTTTTCGAACCTTATGAACAAATTCAATCACCTGTTTTAAAAGATGTTCTTCAACTTCTGGAACCTTAATTCTTACAATATTTTTTTCAATATCAAGAGATGGATAATCAATAAATAGATGTAAGCAACGACGTTTTAATGCATCACTTAAATCACGTTGATCATTTGAGGTAAGAATTACAATGGGGCGTTGTCTTGCTACAGAGGTTCCTAGTTCAGGAATAGTCACCGTAAAATCAGATAAAAACTCTAATAAAAATGCTTCAAATTCTGGATCTGATTTATCAATTTCATCAATTAAAAGAATACTTCTTTTTTCTGTACGAAGTGATTTCAATAGTGGTCGTGCAAGTAAAAACTGCTCAGAAAAGAAAGCATCTTCTTGCTCTGATAACATTGCTACAGCATCTTCGATTGAATGAGCAGAGCTAAACTCTTCACTAATTCGATCTTTTAAAATTTGAATGTATAACAGTTGTTTTGAATACTCCCATTCATAAAGAGCTTTTGATTCATCCAAACCCTCATAACATTGCAATCGAATAAATTCTAACTCTAACGCTTTTGCTAATGTTTTTGCTAATTCTGTTTTTCCAACACCTGCTGGCCCCTCAATTAAAAGAGGCTTTTCTAACTTGATTGCAAGAAATAGAATCGTAGCAATTTTATTATTTGCCACATAACCATTACTTTCAAGGACTGACTTTAACTCTTGTGGGTTCTGCATAATTTTCTTCAACTCAATAAAATTTCAACACAAATCCAGATTTATGAGGAGAGCACAAAATTACATAGAATCCTACAGATTGAAAGGGATAATTACTACCTCACCCCATTTAAAATGAATGGTCCCCAGTAAAATGGATCATGAAACTTTTCTCCTGTTCCACTATTACTATCCTTCATTAAAGCAATTTTTGCCTTACGAAGAGATTCATCTTTATTAAGTCCTTGTTTCAAGAACGTATAGAAATGAATCATTAATTTTGAAGTCGATTCATCCGCCACAGTCCAGAGCGATACAATAATGGATGGAGTTCCAGCAAAAAGAAAAGCTCTAGTTAAACCAACCATCCCTTCCCCTTTAATCACCTTTCCTAATCCAGTTTCACAGGCTGATAAGGTCACTAAATCAGCATTTAAATGTAAATCAAAAATTTCTGATGCTTGAAGAAATCCATCTTCCTTTTGATCTTTTTGGACAATATTCATAACAACTCCTGAAAATTCAGGATTTTTCTCATCCAAAATTCCATGAGTTGCGAAGTGAATATACTTATAGTTAGAAATATTTTTCTTCACAGTAGATTCAAGAGCCTTTTTACGTAAAAAGGTAGTTTGAGATTCACCAAAAAGAGAGGAAATTTGTTGTAACTCTGTAATAGTATTATAAAGTCGATCTAAATCATAAAATCCTTGTTGTTTAAAGGTTGGATTATATTTAAATCCCTTTTTTTGTTTTCTTCTAGGCTTAAACTCAGGATCTCCAAACCCTAAAAAATCTTTCCGTTTTGCTAATTTTTCAGGACTTCTCAAATTTGCTTGTAGGGTAATTGCTCCTTGTACTGAAGCCGAAGGCGTATAAACAATTGAGTACTTATGAAGAAGATACTCTCTTCCCATTGCAAATTTTTGACTTCCTGAATGTAGTTTTCGAAGAACAGTTTCGAATGGAAGGTAGTAAATTACTCCATCAGGAATAACAATTAATTCATTAATATTTGCAGGAGTATCTTTTGTTAGTTTGGATAACAAAACTTGATATAGTTGAAGACCAGTAGCTAAATGTGATTGAGTATTATCAATCACAATATCTTCATCATCTTCATCAGGAAAAATTAGCGGATTCACTAAGGTTTTTCGATACTTTCGAATCAGTCGATCAATATCTCCAGATGGAGGTAAAAGAACCATTCGGAAATTTTCTTTTCGAACTAAAAAGCCAAAGGAACGATTGTCACCAACAACAAATGCAATAAGCTGAGAATTTTTATTCAACAAATCTTTTTGAATTACAGGAACGTCATAAACTTTTGGATACTTCAAACTTGCATAAGCAGGATAATCCTTTTCTAAACGCTTTGTAAGATCCTTAAATTTAGTTTGTAATTGATTCTTATCTAACTGCCATTGTTCAACTTGAGCTTGATTTCGTTTTGCTTTTGGTTTGCTTAGCTCTGTAAAAATATTTTTATCAAGTTTTGCAAGCTGACTTTTTAATCGACTTTCTTCAGCTGCAATTGCTGGTGGAAGTTTAAAACTATTCCTTGCCGCTTGTTCTTGAAGCTGATCAAGAAAGGTTCTAGCACGAGACAACTCTGCATAACGAAATGCTTGTTTGTGGTAGCCTTTATTCGGAAATTGAACTCCCAAATCATATAAGATAGAAATCAATTGCTGAAAAATATTAATATTTTCTTCAAATAACAATT
>JBNMNM010000394.1:0-3316 GCA_051275585.1 bacterium
TGAACTTTTGCAAAAAAGCAACAATGAACTACCTGTTGAAATAACATCACAGATTGTAAATGAAAACCAAGATGGCGCTTCAAGAGAACAAATGAAAGAATACGAGAAATTAGCAAAGCACTATAACTCACTAACTGAGAAGCAGCGTATTATTAAACAAAAAGATGTAGAGCGCATGAAATACATTTATGGATTAATGAATGCTAAACAAAAAAAAGATACTGAACCATTTCCGAATTTTCCGCCTCCTCCTGCACCACCAGCTACAAATGCAAAGCAAAATTACCCAATTCCTCCTCCAATTCCAGAAAACGCTACTCAAGAACAACGGGGAAAAATGCAAGCAGTAATTGATGATTTTGAGAAGAAGTACAAAAGAAAAGTACACACCATTAAAGCCGGAGAAAATGGAGAGCTTTTAAATCTTATTGTTGATGATCAAGAATTTGAACTACCTCCACCACCTCCACCTCCAATTCCTGAAAATGCAACATCCGCGCAAAAAGAAAAATACAAAAAGGTTACAGAAGAATACAAAATAAAATACACTAAAAAGAACGGTATGGTTTCTGAAACTCCACCACCACCACCAATTCCAGAAAATGCTACAGAAGCACAAAAGAAAAAATATAGTGAAGCAATTGAGCGATACAAATTACGTTCAGAAAAGATGGCTTATCAAGAAGCTCGAGTAGCAAAAATAAAAACTAAAAAAGGAGAACTTGCTCGTGTTCGAGAATTAAGATCAAAAGAAGAAGTTCAAAAACTGAAAAAAGAAAGACGTGAATTCGCGCAGGTAAGGAAATTAAATTCGAAAGCTAAAAAAGGAGAACTCACTCGTGTTAAAGAAATTAAAACACCTGAACCGCCAAAACCTCCTTTAGATCATATTATTGCCTTGGCTAAAAAAGATGCTATTTTTCACCTTGAAGGCAAAGAAATATCTTCAGATAAAGCTATTGAAATTTTAAAGAAAAACAAGTCACTAAATATTCAAACCTTAGGTTCAAATTCAAAACAACCAAAGGTTTATATTTCTAGAAAGATAATTGTTATTGAAGATTAAAATTTCGCGATAAATATAAAAGCCTCAAATTTTGAGGCTTTTTTTGTAACAATTTGCCCCATTTGACGTTCTAATAGACAATCAATCAAACCCAATCATTATGTTACAGCAATTTTTCATCCTCTGCTCAGGCTCAGATACAGACATTCTAAAAGACTGCTCTAAAGGCGAACAAAACAAATATGCTGGTATTGGAGCAACCGTATTCTTTACAGCACTTATGGCATTTCTAGCTGCTAGTTATGCATTATACACAGTATTTGATAATCTTTTCGCAGCAATTGGATTCGGTCTTGTTTGGGGATTACTCATCTTTAATTTGGACAGATACATCGTATCAACCATTAAGAAAACAGGCAATGTCATTGACGAATTAATTCAAGCGTCACCTAGAATAATTTTAGCTATTATTATTGCTATTGTTATTGCAAAACCTTTGGAGCTTAAAATATTTGAAAAAGAAATCAACCAAGTTTTATTGGAACAAAAAAATGATTTCATCTTAGCCAATAAAGACCAGATTGCACAACAATACAATCCAACAATTACTTCACTTCAAAGTGAAATCGCGAATTTAAAAAATGAGATTAGTGGAAAGGAAGTTGAAGTAAACAACTATTACAACACCTACATTGCTGAAGCTGAAGGCAGAGAAGGGACTTTACTGCTAGGAAAAGGGCCTGTTTATAAAGAAAAACGTGATAAGCATGACACATCTTTAACAGAATTACAAACCTTAAGAGATACTAACAATACAAAAATTCAAGAAGTTGAAACTCAAATTGCTCAGCTTAACTCAGATTATGCCACTCAAGTAACAACGTCGCAACCTATTATTGATAATTTTGATGGTTTAATGGCTAGAGTGAATGCTCTAGGAGAGCTTCCTTGGTTGCCATCTTTTTTTATTTTCTTATTGTTTTTGGCTATTGAAACGTCTCCAATATTTGCAAAGCTATTGTCACCAAAAGGCGAATATGATATTAAGTTTTTAGAAAGCGAAGAAGAGCTAAAATCTTGGGCTGCTCAGAAAAGACACCAACAAGAGGCTGTTTTAAATACTGATCATATTATAAATGATCGTGTCTATGGAGATATTGCTAAGGAGGAAGAATTATACGCTTACAAGAAAAAAATTGCTCGTGACTTAATGAAAAAACAGCAAGAAGCCTTTTATAAAAAGCAAACTAGAATTTTATAATACAAATTATGCCGCATCATTAGTAGTGAAATGCTCATAAACTTCTTTACAACCAAAACCAATAATAGATAAACTTTTCTTCTTATTAATAGCTTCGTTGTGCAATTTCGCCAACGCATTTACACCATAACGATCGACACTCTCTAAGCCTTCGATACTTATGGTTAACTTATCTACAGTATCAAAAATATGCTCAAATTCTGCTTGAAACAAATGCAAGTTACGACGGTTCAATTCACCACGTATCTTAAAAAAATTGTTGTAGTTGGTAATTTCTAGGCTCATAACAAAAACGATATATGTTGAGAATATATTTGGGCTAATAATCTATACTAAATATCTCATTTTTAATCGACTAAGTCTCATTATTCCGACCAACAGAATCTCTTCTATGTTGAAATATTCTTTTATGCAAAATATTCAGTTCAACTACTCATCACTTTAGCATTATAGTTTTAAAATTAATATTGGATTAATCCTTACTAGAGTTTTAGAATTATCTATATTTAAAATATGAATAACATTGTTCAAATTGACGCATATTTTATTGAAGAAAAAACAAATTTTGCTGAGCTAATCTCAGTTTTAAAGCATGGGTTTTCTTCCAAAGAAACAATAGTCCCAATGAGACATCATCACGATTTTCCAAATCCAGAAGTGAGCACAGATTCTACACTTTTATTAATGCCTGCTTGGAATCCAAGTAAAGAAGCTGGTGTGAAAATTGTTTCAGTAAGTCCTGAGAATGGTCAATTTGGTTTGCCTTCTATTCAAGGTGTTTATATTTATTTGGACGCAACTCAAGGAACTATTAAAGCTATCCTTGAAGCCAAAAGCTTAACCGTAAAGCGTACGGCTGCTGCTTCAGCTTTGGCCTCTTCGTTTTTGTCTAGAGAGAATTCAAGTTCTCTTTTAATGATTGGGACAGGTGCATTATCCATCAATCTAATTAAGGCTCATGCATCAGTAAGACCTATTAAAATAGTTTATGTTTGGGGAAGGACCTTTGAAAAATCAAAAGCAATTTGTGATGCCCTAAAAAGTGAAAC
>JBNMNM010000395.1:0-3299 GCA_051275585.1 bacterium
GATCGATGAAATTTTCAGCATTATTTAGTTCATTTGAAAATGATAAACTAGCAAGCATATTTTTTTGTTCTTTTTTCGATGAATGAGAAAATCGTTCAATAATCTCTTTTGGTTCAAAAAAGCGTTCTAATTGGTATGGCTGAATTAAGTTTGTTTTTCCTTTTAGATTAACTTGGTCTGGTCGATTAATAACAAACCCACCATGTACTTTTTCAAAAACACTCTCACTAATTAATATTTCTCCTGCAACTGCAAGTTGTTCTAAGCGTGCAGCTAAATTTACAGAATCTCCAATAACAGTATATTCTAAACGGTCTTTAGATCCCACATTACCACATGTTGCGGAGCCTGTATTAATTCCAATTGAAATCTCTAGTTGGTATTCTTTATACTCTGATTGATTTCTTAATTGATCCATACATTTTTGAATATCAAGAGCAGTGGCACAAGCCCGAACATAATGGTCTTTTTGTTCTATAGGAGAGTTGAAAACGACCATAATACAGTCACCAATGAACTTATCAACAGTACCTTGGTATTTAAATACAATGTCAACTAAGTATGACCAATATGTATTAAGCAATGTAACAATTACTTTTGAAGGCAATTCCTCTGATAATTTGGTGAAACCACACATATCAGCAAAGAGAACAGTAACTTCATTTTCTTGACCTTCTAAATCAATGGACAGAGGTGATTGGATGATTTTTTCCATCACCTGAGATGAAATATATTTCCCTAAAAGAGATTGTGTTTCTGATATCTCTAATCGTTCAACAATTGCATCATTCTCAAGTTCATTAATATACCAAAGTAATTTTAATAATTTTGAATACTCTGGTGTTGTTGCATTAAAAATAGTTGGTATTGAACGAGTGTTAGTATTTTCAGTACTTTTTCCAAATTCATAGTTAAATAATAAGATTGATCCAATAGAACGATCTTGAAAAATTAAAGGATAAGCTAAAAATGCACCTTTATTTTTATCTAAAACTTGAACAATTGTTTTTTGTGTTGAAGAAGCAAGCTCTGCTGTTTGCAGAAGAAGGCGGAAATCTAGAGAATTATGGATTGCATCAACCTCTGGATAAGAGATCATAGGAGTCCATGAATGCAGATGTAAATCTTTTACAATAATTGCAAGTTCATCAACGTGGAGAAAATTTTTCAGAATTTTAAGAAGTTCTTTAAGAAATGGAGTTAATTGCATATTTTGATCTTCAATTTCATCTAATTGCAATGTGAAATCGAGGATTTTATAGAGGTAACTTCTTTCCTCTTCAATACTAGAAAAAAAGTCTTCTGAAACTCTAGGAAAACGTTTTTTCTCCATTTAGATCTACTGGAATAAAATTATAAAGTAATTTAAATCAGGATAATTTGAAGAATTTCTCTCAATGTAAAATTCCATTATTATAATGGTTGCTCCCATATTTGGCTTATTTTCGTCAATGGTTGTAAATAGAGCAATGTGAGTTCTGATTGATAGAAAATTTATGAAAAATTAATATAGATGTACTGAAAAATATGTATTATGGGGATAATAAATTTAATATTATATTTTAGAGGTAAAATTTAATGCCATTACCAGTATCGAAAGAAGAATTATTTAAAAATTTAGAAAAAGCATACAAAAATTTTGATGCTGAATTTGATTCCATAGAACCAAAATATGGGCGATTGAGGAATATCAAAGGAAATGTTTCCTGTTGCGATTTGATTGCTTACCAACTTGGTTGGGGAATGTTGCTTATTGATTGGGAAAGGACAGAATCTACGGGAGAAACTCCAATCATGCCAACAGAAAGATATAAATGGAATCAACTTGGAGCTTTAGCCCATTCGTTTTATCAAAAATACTCAGAGTGGACACTGCAACAGCTAAGATTGGAATTTTCTAACCTCTATCAAGATTTAGTTGGTTGGATTAATTCACTTTCACATGAAGAATTATTTGAGTCTAAAAATCGTCAATGGACAGGTGAAAAATGGGCAATAGTAAAGTGGATTCAAGTGAATACAATTGCACCATATAAATCAGCACGAACTAAGGTAAGGCATTGGAAAAAGGAGGAGATGGGAGTTAAGTCAACAATATGATGTTAAAAACGTATTTGAAATCTGTTGAATTTATATAGATATGTTATCCATATAAATTCAACAGACTCTTGATTATTTTTAATCTTGAATTTCGATTGAATCTACATTTCGGAAACCTCTTGCAAGAGTTTGTCCTTTTCGACCTCGTACACTTAAGAATGAATATAGATCAAAGAAACTTATAATAAGGAATGGCTATTATAAGTTATTTTTGATTTAACTAATTGGTTTTATTTGATAATTATTTAAAAGAAAGCGGTTTTTAAGAAAAATGTTATCGTAAAAAAATATGTGTTTTTTTTTAAAAGTAATAATTAATGTGGATTATTTAGTTTCATAAAATAAAAAATTAATCACATTAAAAATGGAATTGATATTGATATGTATTTTTACTGAGTTCGTTGGAATTAATAATAATATCAGATTTTTATATAGTATATTTTTTAAGATTATAATACCTATTTAATGTTGGATATAAGTATCAATAAAATTATTTTAGAATGACAGGATTAGGGTAAAGAATGAGTATTCATCGATTTTCTATTTTTACAAAAATCTTATTGCCTATTGGTATTATGGGGTTTGCATTCCTCTTTTTTAGTGGAGGAACATCTTACGTGTTGCAGAAAGGTTTATTGGAAGATATTGGTCAGACGAATTTGAGTGATTTGAAAAGTTCTTTAAAAGAGTGGGAAGGTTCGCAAAAAAAGGTATTAAAGAAGCATCTTCAATTTAATTTAAAAACAATCAGTTATGCTATTTCTGAATATTTATTTAATGAGGATTCGGAGAATATCAAGAATTTTTTAGCTCCTTATATGAATATGTCAGCAATTTTGGCGATTGAAATTCTTAATGATCAACAACAACCATTTGCTGCTACGTGGAAAGCAAAAAATGGCTCTATTATATTTCATCAGGGGCAAAAGGTTCCTTTAATTTCTTGGAAAGGAAAGCAGTTTATTATTAGAAGCAAATCTATACGAGAAGGTGAAGTTGTTGGAAAAATAAGGTTATTTTATACTGACTATCATGTTCTTAAGGAAATTAAGCAAATTAAACAACGCCTTCATCAAAAACATTATAATAAGCAAAAGAAAATTAATAATCAATTTCGGATTGTGCTTAGTGAACAGGCCGTAGTCATGATTTTTGGAATTCTGCTATGTTTATCTTTGGGAACTTTTATCGCACGTTCT
>JBNMNM010000396.1:0-3297 GCA_051275585.1 bacterium
AAACAAATTCAAATATTTGGAATCATTTTGGAGAAACCTATACTTGGGATGAATTTCAAAATCAGCCTATCGAAGTTCAAGAAAAGGATCTTTGGATTGATGCAGTTTTTGGAACTGGGGTTGATCGAGCCGTTACTGGAAAACTTGCTGATATTTTTTACCAAATTAATGAATCACCTGCAAAAATATTTTCTGTTGATGTTGCATCGGGAGTCAATGCAACTACTGGTGATGTTTTAGGAAGTGCAATTCAGGCTGATACAACTGTAACATTTCAAGTCTCAAAGTTTGGACAATTTCTTTATCCAGGAAAACAGTTTTCAGGAAGTTTGGTTTGTAAACCTATCTCAATTCTAAGAACTTTCCAGAATGATGAAACGGCATATTATCAAATTCATCAGGATTTAATGGAACAGATTCTTCCAAAGCGATCAAATGATACTTATAAAAATCGAGTAGGGCATCTTGCAACCATTTGTGGAAGTGAAGGAACCATTGGTGCTGGACTTCTCGCAAGCAAAGCAGGTTTAAAGGCTGGTGCAGGATTGGTCACGGCTTCTCTTCCTGAGAAAGCTCATGCGATTTTGTTGAACTTTGCACCTGAAATTATGACCAGTGAACAAAGTACAGTTGATCAAGATTGGTTTGAACAGTTTCAAGCTGTGGTGATTGGTTGTGGATATGGTCGGGAACAAAAAAGATGGGATTTAATTCATTCATGGCTTCAAAATATCACAATTCCAACGGTGCTTGATGCTGATGCTTTTCATGGCATTACAGATTGGGAATTTTTACAAAAAGGAAACTTTGTTTTAACTCCTCATGCTGGGGAATTTGCTAAAATGAGTGGATTTCCAAAACCAACAACCAATGCAGAACGGATTCAACAAGGACAATCATTTGCCAAACAATATAAAACAATCTTGGTTTTGAAAGGTGCTCCAACACTGGTATTTGATACTGATGGTAGTACTTGGGTCAATACAACAGGAAATGCAGGAATGGCAACGGCTGGTAGTGGTGATGTACTTGCTGGAATTATTGGAAGTTTTTTATCTCAAGGATTATCTACTCTTGAAGCGGCACTTGCAGGAACTTGGATTCATGGAAAAAGCGGAGATCTTGCGAAACAACAACAAGGGATGGAAAGTCTATCTGCAACAAGCCTAATTGACTTTCTAGGGAAAGCTTTTTACCTAAGCTGATTTTTTAAACTCTGCTAAAAGTTCACTCTTTCGTTGCTCAAGTTCTTCTAGTGATTGGTCTGGAACTGGATCAAAATGACGAAAGATTGCATCTACAAAGTAAGTACTTCCTTCTTGGAAATCTTCAAATTTGCGAAAAAAACCGAGACTGGCAATCATACAACCAAAAAGAAAAGCAATAATTATCTTACCCATTAATTTATCCATTTTTTACCCTTGTGAAAAATGGGGAACTTTCTTCTTCAAAGATAGTTCCCTATTCTGATTACAGTTTTCTGCTGTGTAGCATTACTTCATAAAATGCAAAGCTGCCTAAATATCCTATTGCAAGAACAAAAATAGTTGATAGGATTTGTACTTCATGCATAACGAACTCCTTAATAAGACTAAAATACTGATCAAATTTGAATAATTTAGCGGATTCTATCTTGATAAACCTAAAGATTCAATTGCGTTTTTAAAAAAATTATTTTTCTTCTTATATCATGGATTTTCGAAGATACAAATATCCAAGAACACCTCATTTGCCGTGGTCTCCAAGCTTTACTAGTGATGACCTGCACAATAAAAACCTTTCTAACTTTGAAGGAAAAGAGGTTGTTGTAACTGAAAAAATGGATGGTGAAAATACATCAATGTACTTTGATTATATTCATGCACGGTCTATTGATGGTCGACATCATCCTTCTCGGGATTGGGTAAAACAACTTCATGGTATGATTGCTCATCAAATTCCTAAAGGTTGGAGAATCTGCGGAGAAAATGTTTATGCTAAATATTCCGTTAGTTATAAAAACTTAAAAAGTTACTTTTATCTATTTTCAATTTGGGATGAATCAAATCAGTGTTTATCGTGGAAGGATACCATTGAATGGGCAGATCTTTTAGGATTAGAAATTCCAACTATATTTTATCAAGGAATCTGGAATCAGAAAAAAATCAAAAGTATTCAAGTTAATTCTCAAGATTGTGAAGGCTACGTTGTTCGAGTAGCATATTCATTCCTTTATCAAGATTTTCAAAATAGTACTGCAAAGTGGGTTCGTCCTAATCATGTCCAAACAGACAAACATTGGATGCACTCTGAAATCACTCCTAATCAACTTATAGAGAAAGTATAAAATCTTATCCCACCTCATAATACTACCAATTTATTTTAGGTCAAATCATGGAACCATTTTTCCAAAATATTCTAAAAGGAGAAGAGGCAACACTTCAAGCTTTTATTGATCAATTTGGAAGTTACTTCCCTTTACTTCATCAGTTTAAAGAAACCATTCAAGATTCAGAGTGGCATGCTGAAGGTGATGTTTTTATTCACACTCAAATGGTTTTAGAACAAATTTATCTGCTTTTTCAGCAACACTCATTTTCTGACGAAGATAAACTATCCCTTTTTCTTGGTGCAGTTTTCCATGATATTGCAAAACCTCTAGCAACAAAAGAGCATGAAATCCGAGGTAAAATTAGGATTGGAGCACCTAACCATGCTGATCGAGGACGATCTTATTTAGCTCTAAAAATATTAAATTTGGATCTTCCACACATAGTAATCAATCAAGCTCTTGCTCTCGTTGGTCATCATCACGATCCAAAGACATTAATTTTGAGAGATCGAGGTGAAAAAGATTATCGAAAACTAGCACGGCTTGCGGACTTACGTTTGTTATATTTTTTAGAAATTGCAGACTTAAAAGGAAGGATTTGTTCTGACTCACAAAGTCAACTTGATTACCTTGAGTTATTTCGTTCTTATACTGAAGATTATGGTTTATGGGGAAATTCAAATCCTTATCAGCAGTGGCAAACAACAATTGAAACGCAACTAAATTCTTTCTCTTTAGAAGTACAACAATTCGTTTTTGCAAATGCAGTTCTTGAAGCTGAAAATGGAACTATTTTTCAGGTAGAAGAAGCAATTGCTCGATCATATCAATATCGTGATTCATACTCTCACTTTGTAATTATGTGTGGACCAAGTGGTTCTGGAAAGAGTTCTTGGATTCAACAAAATTACCCTCATTATCATTTAATTTCTCTAGATTTATTACGAAAGGAACTTACAGGAAAACTGGAAGATCAAAGTAAAAAT
>JBNMNM010000397.1:0-3283 GCA_051275585.1 bacterium
TTCATGCTTTCCTTCTAGTCTCCATTTTTTTCGTAACTCAACTAAACGATGTTGCATTTCAATGGTAGTAAAACATGCTAATTTAGCATGATCTAGCTGAGGTAGCGGAGCACCCCAAAAACCAATAATGGCATCACCTTCAAATTTATCAACAGTACCATTGAATTTAGCCATGATATCACACATTTCTGTTAAATATTCATTGAGCAACTGAACTAATTCATCAGGAGTCAAACTTTCAGAAATTGTGGAAAACCCTTGAACATCAGAGAAGAATGCAGTCATCTCTTTTCGTACACCACCAAGAGATAACTTTGATGGATCTTTAACAATAATATCAATTACATCAGGAGATAAGTATTGCTCGAATGCACCTTTAATAAAGGTTTTTTGCTTTCTTTCTTGAATGTATAAATTTAAATTAACTACGGTATAACTAAGAAAAATTGCAATTAAAATATAGGACATTGAAAAAGCAATACCATAATGAATATATATCCATGAAGTAAAACCAACATATCCTGCTGTGATGGCGAACGATGCTATATTACGAGGTATTGGACGAGAAAGGTGAGCTGACAAAAATACAAGAATAAATATAATTGCTACAACTAAAATTTCAGAAGAGAAATATGCTGACTTTAGTTTTCCACCACTAAGAATAGTACTAATTGTATTTGCAAGAACCTCTACTCCATAAACTTCACCGATTGGAGTATCAAAAATATCATGAGAAACTTTTGAAGTATCACCAAGAAGAACAATTTTCCCTTTAACTAGAAATTTCAGTTCTTCAAGATCATCTTCATCTAAATCAGAAAGATCTAAGAACTCTAGTGCAGTACTTCCAGCAGACGATTCAACAAGAAACCTGCTGTTTTGAGGGATTTTTGCAAAATCAATTCGGATATCATTAAAGTGATCTAGAGGAATAATATTCTTCCCTAAGATAAGCTTTCCTTTCTCAAGTTTTGGTTCAACGCCTAAAGACATAGCCGCAAGCTTTACTGCAAAAGGCCAAATTCGATAGTTTTTAGCAGCATCAGGATAAACCCGAACCCGACTTAGCATCTTTCCGATTGGAGGATGATTGGAATAGGCATTTTTAGAAGCATCACGAATAACCTTAGTTGGGTAGTTAATCCCAACAACTGTATTATTCTGAATTTTAGCTTGAGCAACAACAAGGATATTTTTTGCTTCTGTAAGGTGTTTTGCAATAGTTGGATCTTCTTTATATGAGGATGGAAAATCCATCAAAATATCGAGACCTACAACTTTAGCTCCTAACTTTTTGAGGTTATTTGCAATTTTTCCAATATCAGCACGACGTAATGGCCAGCTTTTATATTCTTTGAAAAATGCTTCATCTGTTGTAACTATAAAAATTTTGTTTTCAGGGAAAGTTCTCTTTTTGGGATCACCGTATGAATTTCGTAAAATCTGTCGAAATGAAACCATTTCATTTTCCATTGTAGGGAAAATTTCATAATACTCGGCTGGAACTGCAAGAACAAATAATAAAAATGCAATCCAAAAATCATATCGTAAAAGCGCTTTCCTCATGCTTTATCCCTAAAAACAAAATATAATCAAAAAAATCAAGTTAGGTACTAATCTTCAAAGCGTAATTCATTGTAAAGGTCATACTCATTTTTCTTAAGTTTTTTTAACTTAAGTCGAGTATAGACTTCAATTAAAACAGGTCGCATCTCATTAATATCGGTATCTTTAGGATAAGACTTAAAGAAAGATTGATATTGAATCATTGCAGGAATTAAGAAGTTTTGATCTTTAAAATAGTTTCCTAGTAAAAAACCTTCAGAATCAATCTTCTTAATCTGTTTGATTTTAGTAACCATTTTTTGATTTAAAGAGTTTGAAATCCACTTCACTTTTTTTGCTTTTGACTTGTAAACTACGCTACCAGATTCAATCACCTTTACAGAGTACTTAAAAACTCCTGATGACAAGTTTACTTTTGCCCGTACAAGTCCTTTTGATACTGCTGGGATAGAATACTCATTACTTCCAACAGTAAGTTTATAAGTGTATCCAGCTCCAACACTTTGCCAAACTAATTCAGGATATGCTTTTGATATACTGATATTACTTGCAAGAATAACTTTTATTTTTTTGCTTTTTTTATGTGATCGACGAACTGTTGTATATTTTTGACTTTGAGAAAATCGTCGGTCTAAACCTGCCATCAGTGTATTGCCAGAAGATGACTGTAAACTTCCTTTTAGTGCAACAATTTCAGTAGTATTAATTTGAATTACTGAATTTGAACCTAGAATTTGTGTAGTGTTGGTTTTCTTATTCATTACATGAACAGAAGCACCAGAAGTTGTTCTAACTTTGTAGTTTGCAAAAAGGAACTTGTTTCTTCGTACTTTCTTCCAACGTTTGTTCTTTTTTTGGTATTCCACTTTTCCTTTTACATTAAATAGAAATGCAACAGGAGTTTTTGCAACAACACTGTCAACTACACCAAAAGTTAGAAATGAAGTAACAATTAGAAAGGTCAGAAGTTTTTTCATGAAAATCTCCTCAAGTTATAAAAATAAAAGTAACTATGATTTCTTTCGGATAACAAAATAATGATCATACTCACTTTTTTTGAGCTGCTTCAATTTAAGACGAGAGTACACTTCAATTAAAACAGGCCGCATTCCATTGATATCAGCATCTTTTGGATATAGCTTGAAAAAAGATTGATACTGAATCATTGCAGGAACTAAGAAATTTTGATCTTTAAAATAATTCCCTAGCAAGAAACCTTCAGAATCTATTTTCTTAAGCTGTCTGATTTTTTTAAGCATTTTTCTATTTTGAGTAGCTGAAATCCATTTCAAATTCTTTACTTTTGATTTATAGACTACTCGTCCTGATTTAATCACTTTTACAAAATACTTAAATTTACCAGATTTTGATAATTTTAGTTTAACTCGTACAAGTCCTTTTGATACTGCAGGAACAGAGTACTTATTGTTACCAACATAGAGTTTATAAGTATATAAAGAACCAACACTTTGCCAAACTAATTCAGGATAGGTCCTTGATAAAGTGATGTTACTTACAAGGTCAACTTTTAATGGATTGTTTTTTTCATGTGATCGGCGAACTACAGTATATTTTAAGCTTCTAGAAAACCGTCGATCTAAACCAGTAATTAGGTTGCTGTATGATGTAGAGCGTAAGTAACCTCGAATTGCAGTAATTCCATTAGTATCAATTTTAATTATAGAGTTCGCTCCTAACACTTGTGTTTTATTGGTTT
>JBNMNM010000398.1:0-3280 GCA_051275585.1 bacterium
TTTGATTATTCATTTGGAGTGGATACATGAGTAGTAAAATGAAACTAACAACTCTTTTAGTTGTAATCTTTTCTTTGATTGCATTTGATGTTTTTGCAGGATCTAAAGTTAATGTTTATTCTGCTCGACAAGAATTCTTAATGCGACCTTTTTTAAACGTATTTGAAAAAAATACTGGAATCAAAGTAAACGTAGTTTACATGAAAAAAGGACTTCTTGAGCGACTTAAAGCAGAAGGACGAAATACTCCAGCAGATCTTGTACTGACTGTAGATATTGCAAATTTAACAAAAATTGCAAAGTCTGGTGTTCTTCAAAAATATCGGTCAAATGTAGTAAATCAAAATATTCCAAAATCATTCCGAGATTCAAAAGGACTTTGGACAGGTTTAACTGCTCGTAGTCGAATCCTTTATTATTCAAAGAAAAGAGTAAAAATTTCAGAATTATCTACTTATGAAGCGTTAGCAAATAAGAAATTTAGAGGCCGAATCTGTGTTCGTTCTGGTCTTCATAATTATAACATTGCTCTTCTTTCTTCTGTGATTGCTCACAAAGGAAAAAAACAAGCAGAGAAATGGGCTAGAGGAGTTCGAAAGAATTTAGCATATTCTCCACGAGGAAATGATCGCGCTCAAGTAAAAGCAATTGCTCATGGTGTATGTGATATCGCAATTGGAAACTCATACTACATGGGAAAAATGCTTGAGAACTCGAAACAACGAGATTGGGCAGCAGCAGTAAGCATTTTCTATCCAAATCAAAAAGGAAGAGGAACTCACATCAACATCAGTGGTGGAGCGATTACCAAGTATGCACAAAATAAAAGAAATGCTCGAAAGCTTCTTGAGTTTTTAACAGGTGATCTTGCTCAAAGTATGTATGCAAATGTAAACCATGAATACCCATTAAAAAAAGGAACTCCTTATTCTGGAATTGTTAAATCTTTCGGAAGCGGACAAAAAAGTGTTAAGAAAGGAAAATTTAAATGGGATACAATTGGTCTAAGTAAAGTTGGTTCATACCGTAAAGAAGCAATCAAAATTATGCATCGTGTTGGTTGGAAATAAATAAGTTTTTTAATTTCTCCATTGAAAAAACTCTTTGGAGAAATTAAAACCAATGGAATTCAGTTTTGATCTCACCTTTTATTGTAAGGAACAGATTGCTCAAAAAACTTAAAATTCCAGATCGATGGAGCTTTTTTACTCTTGCTCTTGCTGTTATTTTTTCGATTCCTGTGTTTGCTGTTTTAGGGATGGCTATAGTACCACGAGAAGAAATGTGGTCACATCTCTTTGCAACAGTTTTACCCGAATCAATTTTTAACACTGTTGCATTGATGCTAGGAGTAGGGTTTGGAACTTTTGTTTTAGGAGTTTCAACCGCATGGTTTGTTACCATGTTTACTTTTCCTGGAAAAAAGATTTTTGAGTGGGCTTTATTCCTTCCAATGGCAGTTCCTGCCTATATTATCGCAACTGTATATGTTCAAATTTTTGAGTATGCAGGGCCTGTCCAAATAGCTTTACGAAAGTGGTTTGGTTGGCAAACGATGCGAGATTACTGGTTCCCCGATATCGTTTCGCTTGAAGGTGCAATTGTAGTAATTACTCTTGTACTTTATCCGTATGTTTATCTTCTTGTTCGAACAGCATTCCTGAATCAATCCCTTTCTATTTTAGAAGCTAGTCGCTCTTTAGGTCATGGTACATGGAAAACCTTTTGGTCTGTGGCACTTCCTTTGGCTCGTCCTTCTATTGCCGTTGCTTTATCTTTAGTGATGATGGAAGCCGCAGGTGATTTTGGAACCGTAAAACTATTCTCTGTTAGTACATTCACAAAAGAAATTTATAGTGTTTGGTTGAATGAACATGATCGTTATGCTGCGGCACAGCTTTCTATTTCATTGTTAGGATTTATTTTAGTGTTGGTTGTTCTTGAACGATATTCAAGGCGACAACAAAAATATTTCCAACCAACACGAGGCTTTCGAAGACCTCAGCCTGCACAACTTTATGGAATTAAGGCTTATCTTGTAAGTGCTGTATGTTTTTTTCCTGTGTTAGTTGGTTTTCTTCTTCCTTTTACTTTGTTGGTGCAGTGGTCTTTTGAGACCATGAATAAAACACTGACTTCTCGATTTTTAGAGGATGCAGGGAACAGTTTACTATTAGCAGGGATTACATCCTTTCTTTGTCTTATCTTAGGGTTAATGATGGCCTATGGAAATAGATTAAGTCAGCATCCTTTAGTGAAAGGGGCAACTCGAATTGCAACTTTAGGTTATGCGATTCCAGGACAAGTTGTTGCCTTAGGAGTTCTTTTTCCGTTTGCTTGGTTTGACAATACTCTTGATTCTTACATGAGGGATACTTTCAATATCTCTACAGGTCTATTGTTGAGTGGAACTGTTGTTGCGATTATCTTTGCTTATTTAGTGCGTTTCCTTTCTTTGTCTTATGGGGCAATTGATTCTGGATTAGGAAAAATCACAAAGAGTATGGATGATGCCTCTAATTCGTTAGGAAAGAACTCAATACATACTTTAAAGGACGTCCATTTTCCGTTGTTACGAGGAAGTATTCTAACGGCTTGTATTATGGTTTTTGTGGATGTGATGAAGGAACTACCAGCAACATTGATGCTCCAGCCATTTAACTTCAGTACACTTGCAACTCGTGTCTATGCTTATGCCTCTGATGAAGCTCTTCGAGAATCATCCTTATGGTCAGTTGCAATTGTAATTTTTGGAGTCATTCCTGTGATTATTCTAAGCCGTGCTATCTCAAAAACTGAATCCTAAAATTAAGTTAAGAAGGATTCCGTTTTTTCTGTCTTCTGTCCAAAAATAAGAACTTCCCAATAGTAAATCATTTTTTCTCTTACCTCAGACTCTTAATTGCAATGAAGGTTTCTCTGTCTAGGAAACCTTGCTTTTGTCCCTCGATGAATAGTTTCTTTCCTTTGATTCCCTTTTCTTGAAGATCAAAAATTAGCGTTTCTAATGGTGTTTTTGGTTCGTGCATTAAAGTACTCCGACGGTTCAATCCCTAAAAAGGCTAGGTGTACCATGCTTTCATCGAGCGAATCGAGGTGCGAAAAAATATCTTTTTCAGGATCATGACGAAGGTAATTTATTTTAATATAGGCTTTCCTTCCAAACGTTCCGTTGGGCGTTCTGTTTTGACGATAATTTTTAACGAGGTTCAGGGATTTTAAATATTTTTTTGCTTTGCGATATCCAAGTTGGGATAGACCTGTCCCAGTGCAAGAAAAT
>JBNMNM010000399.1:0-3275 GCA_051275585.1 bacterium
TACGAATATCTCTATCATATACTTTTGAGTCAAAAGTTAATTTGATTGGATCAATCAGGTTTTTATTAAATTTATCAAGATTAATTTAAAATCTATATTTTTCAACAGTTTCTTTAGTATGATTGTATAAATCCAAATCACTTATAAAACTCAATCCATAATTATTCAAAATTTTCTCCTAGTTTTTATTTCAGTGAAGTATAACTAAATATTATCCTGACAAGCTTGATATAATATTTTTAAGCAAATTATTATTGTTGTTATTCTCCTTTAAGGTAGAACTAGGGGGAGAATTAAAAATTTTTAATTCTTATGTCAATTCAAAGTTTCAAAGAAAAAAAACGCTAAAAAGTAACATATAGTTCAAACTTTTATAAAAACATTGAAAGAAGAAAAATAACCTAAATTATATATTCTTTTATCTGAAGTCTATCAGATACAAGTTCTCTATAAGTTTTAAAATTTTAAGTTTAGCAAAATAAAGTAGTTATTTTTAAAGTTTTGAAGAAACTCATTATTTCAAATAAAAAAAGTTAAGCTTTTTTTAATGGACAAAATCAAAGACCATAACAAAACTCAAAATTGTGTACTAAACACTACTTCTAGGCTGGACTTTATCTTGTTTTCCTTTCCTAGAATCGATATTTAGAAAGTTAGTAACTCTCTAAAAAAGAGATTTCTTCTTGTTTTTTTTGAAGCGTTACAAGAGGCTTCAACGGAGTGGTATCCAGAAACAGATAGAAGAAAGAGGCTTTTTTGGGGAGTTTAGCTATGCTGCTTACCACCAATTTGCGGCTTATGGTGCTTGTACACTGCTGAACTCCTAAGAAAAGCCTTTTTTTTGTGTTGTGAATGTTCAGGCTTTTTTGTTGAAGTTTGGCGGTGCTTAACCCCTTTAAATTAAGGCAGGGGTCAAGATGAAATTATCAACAAATCAAAGCAATCTTCAAAAAGGGAACGAATCAAAACACAGAAAAACTTCATCCTTTGGGCAAATGAGGATTTTTCTTGCCGAGGAACAGGACTATCACCACGTTCCTATCGAAATGCAAAAAATACTTAAAAACCCTAAATCTTGTTGGCCATTTTCGTCAAAATCGAACCCCCAATGGAAAGTTTGGAAGAAAAGCCTATATTCGGATCAATTATAATTGATGAATTTTCAGATAAATTTTGTTAAAGAAGACTTGAAAACAAATTAAACCTTCTGGGCATAATGGTTATGCCATTGATAAAAATGTTATTTCTTTTTCAAAATATCAGAGAATACTACCGCAAAATCCTGATATTTTTTTTAGCGGTATCATCAAAATAAGGAAATATGGTGTTGAAAAAATTGATTGTACTAACCTGTGCATTACTTCTTTCAAGTAGTGTCTATGCAAAAAAAAAGGCTCATTGGGGATATTCAGGTCATGGAGGAGCTAAAAACTGGGCAAAATTAAGCAAAGATAACTTTGCTTGTTCTGGTAAAAATCAATCTCCTGTAAACTTAACAGGCTTTATTAAAGCGTCTTTATCACCCATTAAATTTAACTACAAAAAAGGTGGTTATCAAATTTTAAATAATGGGCATACAGTTCAGGTGAATTACAAGAAAGGTAGTAATATTAAAATATATGGAAAAACATTTAGATTGTTACAATTCCATTTTCATGCACCTAGTGAAAACCATATCAATGGTCATTCCTATCCTTTAGAAGCACACCTTGTTCATGCTGATAAAAAAGGAAATCTTGCAGTAGTAGCTGTGATGTTTAAGATAGGTAAAGCAAACAAAGGACTTACAAAGGCGTGGTCAAAGATGCCTAAACATGCAGGAAACAAACACAGTATATCAAAGATGATTTCTGTTGATGATATTTTGCCAACGAGTCGAAAATATTATCGATTTAATGGTTCGCTGACTACACCTCCTTGCTCTGAAGGTGTTCGTTGGTTCGTTATGAAAAATGCAATAACAGCATCAAAACGACAAATAGCTTCTTTTTCTAAAGTGCTACATGAACCAAATAACAGACCAATACAACGTATCAATGCTCGTACAATATTAAGGTAAAAACATCACAATGCAAAGCCCTTAGCAATCCGCTGTGGATCAAGGAACGTTTGGATTATCACTATCACCATGAGAAATCCCTGTGGATTGAATCCCGAAGAGAACAGTTTCCTGAACCAGAAGAAATCAAAGCACAACCCAAGAATCGTAGAGACAAGGCATGCCTTGTCTCCAAACCTCTTACAAATCACAATAATTCTGATTTAAAAACAATTGCTTCCTATATCAAAGAAGACAAGGCATGCCTTGTCTCTACAGCTTCAACAACAGAAATCAAGCTTTCAAAAATGCAAGAACAACTATTGGAGTTTTCCAATGGAATTCCAAAAGTTGAGAAGAGAATCAAACCCAAAATAGCATTGGAAATACTTGTTTTTAATCTTCAAAAGCAGGGAATCAAAGGAAAGGAATTATTTCTTGAGGCACAAAAGCAAGGTTTCCCTGATCAAGAAACCTTCATTGCAATCAAAAGATTGAGGTAGATTACTTTGAAAATACAAAAAACATTTAGGAATAACTTTTAGTTTACTTGCACTGTGACTTGTTTTCCAATTCGTCCTAAAATTTTAATCAGTGTATCAATTGTAAATTTGCTAGTTTTTCCTTGGATAATATCTGAAACACGAGGTCGATGGATTTGCAATACTTCAGCCGCTTCTTTTTGTTTCAGATGTTTATCTTTAACCCATTCGCTGATTTGGATCATTAAATCCATTTTGATTTTTAATGTTGCTGATTCTTGTGGATCAAATCCTAAATCAGCAAAAACATTTCCACCTACAGGTGTTACGTGAGTAATTGTTGTATCTATTTTACTCATTGTTTTTTCCTCATTTTTTGTTGTTTCGCAATTTCGTTGTATCTGGCTGTTGCTATTTTTATGTCATTCTTATTTGTTTTTTGATTCTTTTTTATCTAACCAACCGTAAAACCTCTTCCTTCAGGTGGAGGATGTAAGGTTGTCCTTATCCCGAGCGGTTGGAGAAATTTGTAATTAATTGATTTTTTTGTCATTACTAGTACATAAAACAACCAGTATTCGACATAACTTTAAATTTAAAAACAATTTTGAATCTCCTCAGAGAAACAAAATGATCATTCGCAAGGCTTTCAAATTCAGATTAAAACCAAACAAAAAGCAGGTTGAAAAATTCTTCCAGTTTGCTGTTTGTAATCGGTTTGTCTGGAATAAAGCACTTGCTTTGAATAAAGAAAA
>JBNMNM010000400.1:0-3273 GCA_051275585.1 bacterium
TACACAAAAGCGATCAAAAGTCACAGTTTTTATTTATTTGATTCCGCTGCTTTTTTCTTTAAATTTGCAAAAAAGTTTTTCCGAGCATCTTGCCGTTTTTCTTCTGCTCGTACTTCACAAACGGCTCCCATAGGTGGTGTATCAAAAAGTTTTGAATTCACTTCTGAAATAAAACGAGAAGGTACATTAGTCTCTTTCTTTTTATAAACAAACCGAGTTTTAGGATAACTCATAGAAAGAGCTTTTCTTGCTCGTGTAATGGCTACATAAAACAACCTTCGTTCTTCCTCCAATCCACCATCTTGAAGTGATCGTTTATTTGGAAATTGGTCATCAGTTAAACCAACTAATCCAACATAATCAAACTCTAATCCTTTTGATGCATGAACCGTCATTAAGGTCATTTGATCTTTTTTATTATCAAAATCATCGGAATCAGTGAATAGAGCTAAATACTCTAAAAACTTTCCTAACTTTGGACTTCTTTTTTCTTGATAGCGTGACATTGAAAAAAGAAATTCACGATAATTATTTACTCGTTTTTCTCTAGTTTTCTCGTTCTTTTCTTCCTTTTCAATTTCTTGTTTAAAACCAATTTCTTCAAATACATTTTTGAATGTTGATACAAAATCAGCCTGTTTTAACATCCATTGTGTTCTTTCAATCAAATCTGCAAAGCTTTCTAAACTCAACAATGTGTTTTCTGACAATGTTGTAATCGCTCTAGCATTCTCAATGGTTTGAAATAGAGTCATTTTTGGATAGTCTTTTCTCGCTTCATTCAAGGATAGAATTGTACCTTTTCCAATACCACGACGAGGATAATTAATAATCCGATGCAAACTCACTTCATCATTCGTATTATGGGCAAAGCGAAGATAGGCGATACAATCTTGAACCTCTTTCCTTTCGAAGAACTTTGTTCCACCAACAAGTTGATAAGGAACGCCCTCTTCTCGAAGTTGCTCCTCAATAATCCTTGATTGATGATTAGAACGATATAAAAAAGCAAAACTAGTCCAATCACAAGCATTCTTAACTTTATGAACTTTCATCAAACGAATAGATTCAATTAACTCTTCCTCTTCATTTTCTCCTTCAATCCAATAGATTGGTGCACCATCATCTTCAGCAGTCCATAGAGTCTTTTCCATTCGAGAGGAATTATTCTTAATCACATCATTAGCAGCATTTAAAATAACACTGGTTGAACGATAATTCTGTTCTAAACGAATGATTTTTGCTTCAGGAAAATCCTTTTGAAAGTCATGGATATTCCGAATATCTGCACCACGCCACGAATAAATGGATTGATCATCATCACCAACGACACAAAGCTTTCGAGTATGTGCAATTAGAATTTTTACAAACTTATATTGAATTTGATTGGTATCTTGGTACTCATCCACCAAAATATATTCATATTTTGAGATTAATGGCTCTACATCATCTAGATGTTCTTCCAGTAATACCATTGCAAGTTGAAGAATATCTTCAAAATCAATAGCATTACATCCCTTCAACATTCGATTGTATTCTTCGTAAACTTTTCCTAGAAGTTGAGCATGTAAGTTCTCCTTTTGTGAAAGAAAAAATGCTGGTGGAACTCCTTTTCCTTTTGCCTGTAAAATCTCAAAATGAGCATCTTTAAAAGTAAAAATATCTAAATCATCAATTTCATTGTCCTCAATGATCGACTTGATTAAAGCTTGCTGATCACTTGTATCGTAAATAATAAAGTTTTTTCGATAACCTAATAGGTCAATATATTCTCGTAGAATTTGAACACATAAGGCATGAAAAGTGGAAATTGTTACTCCTTTTGATTTCTTCCCCAACTGTTCTACAACTCGTTCCCTCATCTCTTTTGAGGCTTTATTCGTAAAGGTTAAAGCCAGAATCTTATTTGCAGGAACATAACGGTTTGATATTAAGTATGCGATTCTTGTTGTGATTACTCTTGTTTTTCCACTTCCAGCTCCTGAGAGAACTAAAACAGGGAGGTCAACAGTTTCAACAGCAAGTCGTTGTTGCAGATTTAATGAGGAAAGATCTATTTTTGACATGAGCAATTAAGGACAGGAAATGAAATCAATAATGATTTCCAACAACAGAAAGAGAGAATGAATCGAATTGGTGTAGATTTAGGCGGAACAAAAACTGAGATTATTCTAACAAACGATACGGCTAAACAAGTCCTATATCGAAAAAGAATTTCTACTCAGCAAGAGAAAGGCTATAAACATATTCTCAATCAAATCGCAGATTTAATTCGAGAAGCCCAAAACCTTTCCCAAGTTGAAACCAAAATAGGTATTGGTATCCCTGGTTCAATTTCACCTACAACAGGAAAAGTCCGTAATGCAAACACACAATGTTTAATTGGACAAGACCTAAAAGGAGATTTAGAAAACTTAATTCAACAAACTATTGTTATTGAAAATGATGCTAACTGTTTTGCCTTAAGTGAAGCCATTCTAGGAGCAGGAAAAAACCACTCCGTTGTTGCTGGAATTATTATGGGTACAGGCATGGGTGGTGGACTTGTAGCAAAACAAAAACTTTGGACTGGCTTGCAAGGTGTGGCAGGTGAGTGGGGACACTCATCCATTGATTATGATGGTCCTGAATGTTGGTGTGGTCAACGTGGCTGTTTAGAGCTTTTTTTATCAGGCACTGGAATTCAAAACCTTTATTTTCAAAAAAGTGGACAGAAAAAAACACTTCAAGAAATTTATACTGCTTTCCTTGAAAAAAGTGATTTGATTGCTATTCAAAGCATTGAACAAATGTGTGTTCATTTTGGTCGAGGAATGGCCAATCTAATCGCAACTTTTGATCCTGAAGTAATTATTCTTGGAGGCGGTGTTTCCAATATTCCGATTCTTTACACAAAAGGAGTAGAGGAAACCTATAAGCAATTATTTAATGATGAATTAAAAACACCCATTGTTAAAAATCAACTTGGTGACTCTAGTGGTGTTTTTGGTGCTGCTCTTTTGGCAGATTAAAGGTCGTGAGGATCATCACGCATTGATAAATAGTAATTATTCAACGATGGTGGTGATGCTGGGGCTTCTGGTTGCGTTGGAATTTCTGGAGTTTTCTTTTTTGAGCGTGAAAATAAAACACTCAGCTTTCGATAACCAGCTTGGCAAGAGTATACAAATTGATCTTTCTTAGTTTTTAGAAAGAAAATACAGCTTTTCCAACTGTATCTAAATAATGCAATTGGCCCTATCCACAAATAATATTTAATCGTTTTTTTCAAAC
>JBNMNM010000401.1:0-3257 GCA_051275585.1 bacterium
AGAGAAGATGCTGATGTCATCAAAATGGTCACAGATTCATTTGAGGCTGATGGCTTAAATATTATTACTAGTGCTTCAATTAAGAAATTTGAGAAAGAAGAAATAACTCAAAAAGTCATCTATGAAAAAGATGGGAAAGAACATTCTCTTGAATTTGATAAAGTTTTTATTGGTGCAGGACGAAAAGCAAATACAAAAGGGTTAGGTTTAGAAAAGCTAGGAATCAAACTAAATCCAAATGGAACAGTTAATGTTGATCCTTATATGAGAACCAACCTTAAAAACATTTATGCTTGTGGTGATGTTGCAGGGCCATATCAATTTACACATATGGCAGCTCATCAAGCTTGGTATTGTGCTGTAAATGCTCTATTTGCACCAATGAAAAAATTTGCAGTTGATTATTCTGTTGTTCCTTGGGCTACTTATACAGATCCAGAAGTTGCAAGAGTTGGACTTAATGAAAAAGATGCAATCCAACAAAATATTCCTTATGAAGTAACTACATATCCTATTGATGATCTTGATCGTGCAATTGCAGATCGAGTTGATTATGGTATGGTCAAAGTTTTAACTGTTCCCAATAAAGATAAAATTTTAGGGGTTACTATTGTAGGATTTCATGCTGGTGATATTATGGCAGAGTATGTACTTGCGATGACACATGGTCTTGGATTAAATAAAATTTTAGGAACGATTCATCCATACCCAACATTAGTAGAAGCTAATAAGTATGCTGCTGGAGAATGGAAGAAAGCTCATAAACCAGAAAAAGTTTTAGGCTGGTTAGAATCATTTCATGGCTGGGGAAGATAAAAAGATAAGAACCTTTATTAATAGTTGTATTATGCTATAATAAAGGTTTTTTCTTACTAAAACTTACTATAGTAAAGTAGAATTTTTAATAAAATAAATATTGCTCTTTTTCCTTTAAATACAACATCCATAAAAAGAATTTATTTAAAATTAAACCTTATTTGTACTAAGTACTATATTTACTTCTTTTTTTATTGCAAATTCTTTTATAAACTTGCTATCAAAAGTCATTGCCTTTTAAAATAAAGTTCTCTAAGGTTCAATTCATTTCTGATTCTTCACTTTATGGTCATTTTGTCTTTTTGATAGTAAAGATCAAATTTTAATATTATTTCTTACTTATTTGTTTTATTATGCTTAGCCAAACAGCTTCATATGCAATTATCGCTTTAGGCTATATTGCACGAATGGAGGGAAAACCAATCCTTGTAAAGAGTATTGCAAACGATGTCCAGCTACCTGGACCTTTTCTCTCAAAACTCATCAATATTTTATCTCGAAAAGGAATTGTAAAAACGCAAAGAGGAATTGGTGGTGGAGTTACTCTTAATTGTAACCCAAATGAACTTACCCTTTTTGATGTTTGTGTTGCATTAGATGATCCTGTTGCTCAAAAAAAGTGTTTTTTAGGACTAGAAGAATGTTCTGACGAAAGGGCATGTCCTGCACACGCTTTTTGGAGTAAACACCGAGATCAGAAAATACACTTTCTACAAACAACAACCCTTTTAGATATTGCAGATTTTGAGGAAAGAAAACTCCTAAATATAGAATAATGTTATCAAATTTATTATGCTGGTTACTTAGCCTTTCAGATCAAGTTGATACGTGGAAAAATGAAGAGTCTCAAACCTTTGAACAATGGTGGGCTCATTATATTTCAACAAGTGCAAATTGGAACCAACATATTGATAAAGCAATTATTGGTGGTGTTTTATCACAACAAATTGCATTTGCTTTTGCCTCTGGTTTTCAATCAGGTCTACATCACCTTGTTCCATCTCTTCCAGAAAATAAAATTGTATCTTTTGGAATTTCTGAGGAACAAGGAGGGCATCCCAAACTAATGAAAACTTCCCTTCACCCAATCGCTCAAGAAAATCAGAGGGAGGGAGGAGCAATTCAATGGGAACTTTCAGGTCAAAAAAAGTGGCTTACTCTATCTCAAGAGTCTGATATTATTCTTGTTGCAGCAACAATGGGAAGAAATCAAGAAAATCAAAATAATATTCGAGTTGTGTTTGTCAATCAAAACGATGAAGGAGTTAAACTTGAGTCAATGGAGTCCATTGCTTTAGTTCCTGAGATATCACATGGTCGTTTATACCTTGATAATGTAACAATTAATCAGAATCAGTTTCTTCCTAATGATGGTTATCAATGTTATGTTAAACCTTTTCGTACAGTAGAGGATTCATTTGTTAATATTGCAATCTTAGGTTATTTACTTCGAATTGCTTATCTCTACTCTTGGCCTCAAGAAACCAAAACAGAAATTATTAACTTAATTATCAACCTTCGAACAATTGCAATAGAAGATCCTCTTGCACCAGAAATTCATATTGCTCTTGAAGGATTTTTTACACTTCAAAAAAGTTTCTTTGATAAATTAACTCCTCTTTGGAATCATGTTGATGAGTCAATCTATCAATCTTGGAAACGTGATATCAAACTCCTCAATATTGCCAGTTTTGTTCGCTCAAAACGTTTAGAATCTGCATGGGAAAAATTCCTATAAAATTCCTCTAGTTGAAAAAAATATCAATACAAAGTCCAAAGGAGAAACTACCTTCTTTGGGCTAAATTTACTCAAAAGCTAATAATTTCTAAATAATATTTACTTTTTTTTGTAATTATTTGCGTTCTGTGATCACAAAAGAACAAAACACCTTTCTACTCTTCCAAATACCCAAAAAGAACATTCACATAAAAATCAACTTACTTGACACAATACAATTGTGTTACACATCTATATCACATCGCTTTCCTTATTTAAAACCTTACAAAAACAACAACTAAATAACTAAAGTAGCAACTACACTAAAACTCCTATTTTACTTAAAATTTTGATTTGAAGGTTACAACCTATGCTGAAGTCTCTCTTTATTTTCCCCTTCATGATGACAATCATGTCCATTACAGGGATGTCTATGTATTACTTCATGAGCACTTTCTCAATGTCATGGCTTACTGTATTTGTTGCAGCCTCACCATTATTAAGCCTTTTGATGATTAGTCAAATAAGACAAAATACAGCAAGAACTGACCCCAAACTACCTATATTTAATTACCTTCCTATTTTTGCCTTAGTTTGGAATGGAATGGCGTGGGCTCAAGGAACAGGTCTAATTTTCCCTACCATTCTTTCTATTGTTTTAGTTCTAATCATTCCTCTGTATACATTTTGGTTCTCCAAATTAGGCCGTAAAGATAACAGTGAT
>JBNMNM010000402.1:0-3211 GCA_051275585.1 bacterium
TAAGAAAAAATTTCAAAAAGAAGAGAATTCTTAACTTTGAGTTTTTATCTTTCTGGTTTTGAGTATTGCTTGTAATTTTATTTTTCCTTTCTCAAGAAATTGAGAAAAATCTTTTGTAGATTGAATCCCGCTGATTTGTGCTAAAATTTGATTATGTGGAGATAAAATCGCATAAAATGGAAGTGCAAAGGTACTAAATTTATCAATTTGTAACTTCTGATTTTTTTGATAGTTTTTCCCACCATCTGTATAGAGTTGGACGAGAATAAAATCATTTTTTAAGCTTTGATAAATTTTCTTTTCTGCAAAAATATTTTTCTCCATCCAGCGACAATTCACACAAGTATAACCTGTGAAATCGATAAAAACAGGCTTTTGTTCTTTTTTAGCTAGGATAAGAGCTTTTTCTAAATCATTTTTCCATGAAAGTTGATGAACAAGGTCAACATTATATAAATCCTTACCAGCAACAATTTGTTTTCCTTGATTTAAGGAAATGGGCAAATATGATTCAGTCCAACTATCAAGCGTTCTTCCTGCCACTCCAAAACTAAAATACCCCGTAATTCCTAAAAATAAAAAAGCGAAAACCCAATGAAGTGGTTTTCTTGGAACATATCCCACGATAGGAAGTCGAATTACTCCAAGTAGAATAACTACAATAATTAAAGATAAGAATGCCCAAACTCCAAGCATTACCTCTCGTGTTAAAATTCCAAGTTCCAGAATCATATCTGCGTTACTAAGAAACTTGAATACTGCCATTAACTCAATGATTCCTAAGATAAATTTCACTTGAACCATCCAAGAACCACTTTTTGAGCGGAATTTTTGGATGAATTGAGGAAACAAAGAAAGCAAAAAGAAAGGAAATGCAAAGACAGTTGAAAATACAAGCATCCCAATAACAGGCCATAACCATTCACCACGAGCGGCGGCTATCAATAGTGTTCCTACAAATTGCACAGTACAAGTAAATGCTGTTAGTGTAAAAGTCATTCCCATTAAGAGAACACCAACAACTCCTCCAAGTTGATTAGATTTTTTGTCAGCAATATGAACCAATCCTGATGGAGGCTTGATCTCAAAAAGTCCCATTAGACTAAAAGCAAAAACAGTAAAAATAATGGCAATGAGAATATTGGTTACAGGATGACTTGCTAATTGAGCGGCTTTGCTTGCTCCCATAAAGATCGCAAGTAATAATCCTGTTCCTGTGTAGGTAAGGATTATACCAAGTGAAAAAATAATGGAGAGTCCTAACATTCCTTTTTGTGATCCTTTACTTTGAGAAGAGAAAAAGGAAACTGTAATTGGAATCATTGGAAAGACACAAGGAGTCAACCAAGCAAACGCACCCATCACAATGGCAAGACCAATAAAACTCCAAACACCACCAGAAAGAGCATTTTGCAATGAATTAGCATTAACTTTTTGTGATGGTAATTCGTCAATTACTCGATTCATCACAAGAAATTCTGACCTTGCAACCCCTGTTATTTTTTCAAAAGGGATTCGAATAATTTTCTTTTTTGGAGGAGTACAAAGCTTATCACTACATACTTGGAAATGAAATTCTCCTACAAGTTTATGCTTTCCTAATGACAGATTTTTAGGAACTTTAAA
Source organism: bacterium (assembly GCA_051275585.1). GTDB lineage: Bacteria > SAR324 > SAR324 > XYD2-FULL-50-16 > JBNMNM01 > JBNMNM01. The sequence goes on from JBNMNM010000402.1 coordinate 1,627, forward strand.
GTTCTGGTAAAAGCGAGGTTGATTCTCATGGTAGGAAAGAATTAATCCAATCACAGGGTCATTTTTGATGATTGGATTAGTTTCATAAACAGGGCCTTGTTTGGTTAAATTGTTTTTTTTCCAAACTAATTTACTTGGAGGGGGAGCATCTTCACTTTTTGACGGGAATATAGAGTAAATATGCCAGCCCTTTGTTACCTTTGCTTTTATAATAACTCGAACTTGCTCTCCTTCTCGTAGCTGAGTTGGGGCAATTTCTCCTTGAAATGTTGCAAGTACTTTTGGAATTTCGTACGCAACAAGACTAGAAAGAGGAGAATTAATAAAGAGTATGAATCCTAGCAATGTAACAAATAGGACTTTACGCATGGGCTTTTCTGCTTAGAGATTAAGTTCTGTATTTAGGAAATCTTGGATTTGCTTAGGAGTAACTGGCCCTAATATTTTTTTCCGAATGATTCCTTGTTTATCAATAAAGAAAGTCTCAGGAACAGCTCCAACACCATAAGCGATAAAAATACTTCCATTTTCATCATCTGGCCCTAAAAGGTAGGTTTTTCCATAACGTTTAATAAATCGGATTGAATCTTCAGCTTTGTCATTAACTGCAATTCCAATGAATACTGCTCCTTTTGGAGTGTAAGCTTGATGAGCTGCCTCAAGAAGTCTAGCTTCTGCTCTACAACTAACACACCATGAAGCCCAAAAATTTAAAACAACAGGTTTCCCTATAAATTGTTTTAATGATATTTTCTGTCCTTGATAGGTAATTGTGTTGAAGTTTTTTGCAGGTTTATTAAGTAATACAGAAGGCATTTTTTGCGGATCTGTAGAGTAAAATAAACCAAAATAGAACATTGCAAGCATTCCTAAAATTGCAAGAATTCCTATTCCTAGATAGACTTTTCTGTTCATTAATAAACCTTTATAAAGAGCACTGATTGAAGAAGGTAATTGTTTTTATAGAATTTAGGCGAGTTGATTATTCTACAACATCATAACCTGCATCTTCAATCGCAGAAACAAGAATCGTTTGTTCAATATCTGAACTCATTTCAACGGTTGCAGTCTTTTCTTCAAGGCTAACTTCTACTGTAGTTACATTTTTAATTTCTGAAAGAGCATCAACAACATGTTTTACACAGTTCTTACAGCTCATTCCTTCAATTTTGAGTATTTTTTCCATGTTACTTTATTGGTTGAAAGTGGATTGAATTTCTTACAAAGAATTTGAATTCGAAGGTTGAAAATTTCGTAATCGTAATGCATTGATGAAAACTGATACAGAACTCATAGCCATTGCATGAGTATCATTAATCCCATATACAACCATTCCAATTAGCTTTCCTTGAGCTTGAAGTTTCTCTACTTTTGATGCTTTATCTTGGGGAAGAACTTCTGCAAAAACATGCTGTATTTCAACTTGTTTGGCAATAGCTTTTGCTGGCTCTTTATTATCTTCCGTGAGCATTACTATTTGAAAGATTAAGTTTAGGGTGGCTTATTTTCTCGTGAATGGGGTGTGGTTCCAGAAGCTTTAATTAAAATAGCAGATCAAGCACGTTATCAAGCAAAGGAAACAGGT
>JBNMNM010000403.1:0-3196 GCA_051275585.1 bacterium
CACTAATAAGTGATTCTCGATAGGCTTTAGGACTTTTAGACATCCATCGTTTGAAGGCTCTATTAAAAGAACTGGTTTCTGAAAAACCTGTTAGGAAAGCAACTTCAAAAATAGGTAATTTTCTATCTTTAAGAAAATTAATTGCAAAATTCTTTCTTGCATCATCATGTAATGTCTTAAATGACGTGCCTTCTTCCTTTAATCGTCGATTGAGAGTTCTTGTACTAATATTGATTTTTTCCGACACCATAGTACTGTCAACAGTAGAGATATTCTCGTAAATAAGTTTTAAAACTCTATCTTGGAATTGATTTTCATGCTCTAAGTTTTGTAATAATGTTTCTGCATGTTTTTTTAAAATATCTAAAAGGTATTTTTGACTGCTAGGTAATGGAAGATCGAAATGTTTTATATGAAATATAATTTTGTTTTCAGGGTGATCAAAAATAATAGGTGCCTGAAAAATTCGTTTGTATACATCAACATATTCAGGTTTAGAGTGTTGAAAGTAAACTTCAACAGGATTACAACCTGACTGAGTCAGTGATCTTGACCATAATACTGTTGATGCCAATGCTCGCTCAATTCCATAAATAGTATGGAATTCAGGAGTAGTAATTTGATAAGTGTAATAAATTAAATCACCTTCTTCTTTAATCTCAACAGAATCTGAATCACAAACTAATCGAAGGTAACGAATAACATGTTTTATTGCTTCTTTTAATGTGGCTGAGTTTAAAGCCATTAATCCAACAATTCCAATATCCTCTACCTTTTCCTCTTCTGCTAAGTGCAAAGCCAATGCTGGATCTTTTGTTAGCTTCACTCCAACTTTCCAAAGTTGTACATGTTTTTGAGTAGGAATTCGTCCTTCAGGGTTTTCCAACTCTTGTGGCTGAAGTCCTGTTTCTTTCTCCAGTTTTTTGGGATTAATTCCTTTTAATACAATGGCATCAAAAAGAGCTTTAGTTATTCCTGAAGAATTCGTTAATGGATAAGTCATTTTTTCTTCTTTCTTGATGTGTGTCGCAAATAATCAATGAATTGTCGAAAACTGTCCTATTGTATTCCCTAAAATTATCTCTAGAGTATGTTATCTTGTACTAATTGAGGAAACACATACTACAAACGGTAAGATAAGAAAAAGAGGAAATATGAAGAGGCGAAATTTTATTAAAATGATGGCAGCAGGTACTGGTGTTGCGGTTATTCCAAGTGTTTTTCATTTATATACTAAAGATGAATTAGTTGCTTTAGAGGCTTGGAAGGGACATCTTCCTAGTGAAAAAGATATTCGTATGGTTGTGCTATCTTACGCAATTTTGGCTCCAAGCCCTCACAATAAACAAGCATGGATTATTGATCTAAAAGGAAAACAGCAATTTGATTTATATGTTGATCCATCTAGGCTTCTTCCTCAAACAGATCCTCCATACCGTCAAATTCATATTGGACAAGGAACCTTCTTAGAAAACTTAGATTTGGCCGCACGTCAATATGGTTTTCGAGCAGAAATCAATTATTTTCCACAAGGAATGTATGGAAACACTGTTCTTGAAAAGAAACCAGTCGCATCAATTTCATTAAGAAAAGACTCTACTATAAAAAAAGACCCTTATTTTCATCAAATTTTAAAACGCCAATCGAATAAAAGGGAATATGAAGATCAATTGCTAACTTCAGGACAAATCAAAAAAATTGAATCCGTGTTTCCTTCTAATCATGATGAGATGTCCTTAACTATTACCTCAAATTCAGATTATAAAAAACAGCTTAGCAAAATCATGATTGAGGGAATGAAAATAGAAGTTTCTGATCAAAAACGAGATGAAGAGACAATAGAAATGTTCCGTTTTAATGATTCAGAAGTAGAAAAATATAGAGATGGTTTTGGACTTAGCCAACAAGGAATTACTGGAGCTAAAAAGAGTTTGATAGAAACTTTTTTTCTTTCTCGTGAATCTGCTAAAGCGAAAGATTCTACCTTTGGGAAAGAAGCTGTCAAAATTGTTCAATCACAAACTCAATCAACTTCATCTTTTGGATGGATTGTCACAAAAAATAATACTCGTCTAGATCAAGTAAAAGCAGGAAGGCTCTATGATCGAATTAACCTTGCAACTACAGCTTTGGGCATTTCTATGCATCCAATGAGTCAAGTGCTTCAAGAGTATTCGGATATGGCTGAGTTACAAAAAAAACTTAAGCAATACTTAAAAATCCCACACAATTATACTGTACAAATGTTATTTCGACTTGGAGTTGCCGAACCTGTTATTCATACACCACGTCGAAAATTAAACGACTTTATATCAAAACCAATTCGTTAGTTTTTTAGAAAATACTTTTATTACTAAATTATTTTAAAAACCATCTTACTAATGAGTTTACTATGAATAATTTCGTCCAATGGTTTGTCAGGATAGGAATTCTATTATTTTTTATTTTTCCACAAATTACCTTAGCTCAATCTAACAAAGCAACAATGAAGGATTCAGAAGTCGTTGCACGTTTAGAATATATTCAAAAGCGTCTTGATCAAGGAACTTTTTCTGCTAAAAGTTGGCAGTATGGATGGCTTGGATTTTATAGTGCTGTTGTGGTTGCTGATACCGCAACTTATTTTAAAACTGATGATTCAGATAAAAAATATGACTCTGCTGTAGATTTTATCCTCACTGGATCTGCAATTTTAGATATGTCTTTTAATCCATTAAAAGCCATTTCTGCGGCTGAAAAGTTACGTCAAAGTCAAGATCGAACTTCTGAAGAACGTTTAAGGGAATTAAAGGAAGCAGAATTTCTTCTACAGATGATTGCTCAAAAAGAAAAAGAAAGGCGTTCAATAAAAAAATACTTAATCGGAGGCTTATTTGCCACAATTGGAGGAGTCGCAATTGGTGTTGGTGACCAACGACCATCTGATGGATTTCGTTATTTTGGAATTGTTCTATTAAGTTCAGCATTGAATACTTACACAACACCAACACAAGGAATTAGTGATTGGAACCAATATCAAAGAACATTTGATACAGGTGTTTCAACCTCTTTTTCAAATACTAGAGAAACTAAAGTATTTTATGCTTATCCATTACCTGATGGAATTGGGTTTACTTGGTTATTCTAATAAAAACTATGTCATCTGTCTTAAATTAAGAAAAGAATAGCTTCAAATGATAAAATAATTACGATTTGT
>JBNMNM010000404.1:0-3185 GCA_051275585.1 bacterium
ATTGTTGCGGCTGTTGCAGTATCTCAAAAATGGCTTTCCAACGATTGGTTAATCATGATGGCTGTGTTAGTTGCAAGTTCATTTGTAATATCATCATCAGTAAATAATTATTCTGATGATTTTTATACTCGATTCAAACACTATTTGAATCGATTCCAGCGATCAAAAAGACTTGAAACTGATGAAGATGTTGATCTATCAGGAGTTCAAATTCTTGTTTGTGGAATGGGTCGGGTTGGTTGTGGAGCATTTGACGAATTTCTTTTGAAAGGTCACACAAATATACTTGGTCTAGATTTTAGCGAACAAACTGCAACTAAAGAGTCTAAAAATGGACGAAAAACAAGCGTTGCAGATGTAAGTAATCCCGAATTTTGGGATAGCATTAATATGAATAACATAGAAATTGAATGGGTTTTGCTCTGTACTCCACACTTACGAACAAATTCAATTACAGCTAGTTTAGCACGTAGCTTCAATTTTAAAGGATTTATTAGTGCAGCAGTAAAATATCCTGAAGAAGATAAAATCCTAAAAGAGGCAGGTGTTGATGCTGTTTTTAACATTTATTCAGAAGCTGGATCTGGGCTTACTCAGCATGGACAAGCGATTTTTGATGAGATCAAAGAAGACAAACAGTTAGAAGCAGAAATAGAAGCACAAAAACCAAAAAAGGATTTAAGATTCAATTATTTAGAGTAAGAACAAAGCAAGGAGAAATTTTCAATGTCTGAATACAAAGTTATGGCTTACAATATTGAACATATGAGGAAACTTTTTTATAAAGGGAAGTTTGATCCTGAAAAAGAGGAACGTGTAAAAAGCCTAGTAAAAGTAATTCACCACGAACAGCCCCACATTCTAGGTATTGTTGAAGCTTCAGAGAAAATTGGAAATCATCAATTTTTTTTAGAAAATACAATACTTTCTGAATGTAAGTATAAGATTGCCAAAAGTGATTACAATAGAAAAAAGCATGATTTAGTTTTCTATTATCGTGATCCATTTGAACTAATTTCATTGGATGAAAATGTTGATTTTTATGATCAGTGGATTGAGGATATTGATCATGATGGAATCAAGGAAGTTTGTGAGTTTGAACGAAAGCCACTTGAAGGTCTTTTCCGTATTAAAGGAACAGATACCACTTTTATGGTTATTCTTGTTGCAACCAAATCAAAAGGAGTTTTCTCTGTAAATGATTTGATCAACCATCAATATCTAGCTTTAGCAAATAGAAAAAGATTACTTGCTCAATCAGGAAAAATTCGGAGTAGGGTTGATATTGTAATGGATGAAAATCCTGATCTTCCAATTATCGTGATGGGAGATTTTAATGATGAACCTGGAATGGATTCTTATGAAAGGATGCTTGGAGCAAGCTCTATTGAGACGGTGATGGGATCAATATATAAACCTAAAAATATTCTTCATAATACACTTTGGCATTTATCAGAAACCCGAAAGAAGGATCTTTGGACAACAGAATATCCTGACCTTATTGTACAAAATATAGCACTTCATAAAGCGTGGTTAGATCACATTTTTATATCCCAGAACTTGTTAGATGATGAATCACCTTCAAAACTAAAATACATTCAAGATTCTGGAGATATCGCCAAAAAAGATGCTGATAGTAAATTGGCTTCTGATCACTACCCTATCTATTGCAAATTTACAGGGTAGCTTTAAAAGACCATTGTTTTAAAATGATGATCCTAATAGATTAGAGACAACACATCTGCTTGTTGTCTCTCAAAATCCCGTTTTTTCTGCTATTTATTTCTACCTTTTGGTTTATGACCCCACGGTTTTTCACCCGAATGTTGGCCATCTTTATGGTCTACTCTTGGTTTTCTAGCAGGCTTCTTTGCTCTTTTAGGCTTAATTGGACGAGTATTTAGACGAGCTTCAGGTAAAGCATGAACAGGTTCAAATCCTTCAATTGTTTTACGTGGTATTAACTTTTTAATCAGCCGCTCAATATCAGCAAGTAATTTGGAATCATCAGAACAAACTAAAGAGACAGCTTGACCATCTGCACCTGCACGTCCTGTACGACCAATTCTATGTACATAATCTTCAGGAACATTAGGTAAATCAAAGTTAACTACATGTGGAAGATGATCAATATCCAATCCTCGAGCAGCTATATCAGTTGCAACTAAGACCCTAACAGCTCCACCTTTAAAATCAGCTAAAGCTTTTGTTCGTGCCCCTTGACTTTTATTTCCATGAATTGCTGCTGCTTTAATACCTTGATTTTCTAAATAACGAGTTAATCGGTTTGCACCATGCTTCGTTTTGCTAAAAACCAAGACTTGTTTCCACTGATTATCAATAATCAATTTTGAGAGCAGAGACGATTTTTGACTTTTATCTACAGGATAAACCCACTGTTCTACATTTTCTGCTGTAGTGTTTCGTGGACTTACTGAAACCTCAACAGGGTTTGTAACCAGTCCTTTGGCTAATTTCCGAATATCATCAGAAAAAGTTGCAGAAAACATTAGAGTCTGACGCTTCACTGGTAAGAGCTTTAAGAGCTTCCGAATATCATGGATAAACCCCATGTCTAACATTCGGTCGGCCTCATCCAAGACTAAAATTTCTAAGTGTTTAAACTTTACAGCATTTTGATTATACAGATCTAAAAGTCTTCCTGGAGTTGCGACTAAAATATCAACACCTCTTCGAAGTTTCATCATTTGAGGGTTGATTTTAACACCACCAAAAACAACTGCAGAACGTAAAGGTAAGTATCTACCATAAGTAGCTGCACTTTCTCCAACTTGAGCTGCAAGTTCACGAGTAGGCGTTAAAATAAGGGCACGTACATGATTCCCTTGAGCACGTTCCCCTTTTGATAATAGTTCTAATATAGGAAGAGTAAATCCTGCCGTTTTGCCTGTGCCTGTTTGGGCAGCAGCCATAACGTCTTTACCTTCAATTACAGCAGGGATTGCTTGAGCTTGAATTGGCGAAGGTGTTTCGTAACCTTGAGCGGCTACAGCTTTAAGAATATGGGCGGATAACCCCAAGGAGTCAAAACTCATAGAATCGCCTCGTATATCAGATTTTTATGATTTAAAAAAGGTAGTGCATTATTGCTAATACTTAACTCTGTACTAATAATTTTTTCCTATAAATAAAGCAAAAACACATGAAACGTAGTAATAAGTGGA
>JBNMNM010000405.1:0-3165 GCA_051275585.1 bacterium
AACTAAAACTTTGTAGCTATACATATGTAAGTCTATTCTATGACTTCTTAATAAATTTATGAGTGATTTAATGTTTATCGAAATAAAAAAACATAAAGGTGTTTATATTTACAATCAGGGGACATGAGACTTAATTGTCCTTCCTATTTATAAAAGAAATACAATAAATCCAACTCCAACGAGATTACTAATAATTTGCCATAATAGATTCTCAAATGGAATGGAGCCAAGAAGAAAAAGAATGAATAAAATAATCAGTAATTCCATAACATTCCTCCATTTCAAAAGATCACTGAAAATATAACTCTATAAATTCTTTATAAGAATTTTTTTACTTTTTTTTTCAAAAAAAATAGAAGTAAATTTATTTATCTATATTAGTATAAATTATCATATTTTTTCTGTTTTTAGTTTACAGTTTTGATTTTTATTACTGTAAATATAGGTTTTTTTATCTTAAAAATTCGCTTCTCAAAGTGCTTGACGCTATGAATAAACTATTTTATAGTCCTTCTTCAAATAAGGGTCCATAGCTCAGTTGGTTAGAGCATCCGGCTCATAACCGGACGGTCCCTGGTTCAAGTCCAGGTGGACCCACTTTTTTAAGAGTTAAGAAATATTTTCTGAGAAAATGAAACATAAGTACAAATCTTTGTGGTTGTGGTCACGTTTCGTTTTTTGTGAAAACAAAAAAAGCATCATCATGTTGTATTCAATATGATGATGCTTTTTTTTTGCAAAAATTTTCATTAACAACGGTTTTATTGCGAATAGAGAGTAATTTACTATGGACGTAGTTGAAGCATTATCACAATTAGGCGAAGTAGATCGAAAAATTGCTGTAAATCGTAAAAAGCTTAAAGAGTTACCAAAAGAGCTAGAAGTTGAAGCAAAAAAACTTCAAAAACTACAAAAGTCTTTTGATGAAGTTAAGGGACAAAGTGATAAATTAATTCGCAGAATTCGTGAACGTGAGCGTTTAATTGATACAGAAAATGCAAAAACAAAAGATGCAAATGATCGTTTAATGCAAATCTCGAATGAGCGTGCTTATACTGCGATCAAAAGAGAACTTGATGGAATTAAAAAAGTTATTACAAAAACAGAAGATCAAGTTTTAGCTTTTGAAGAAGAAAAAGAAATACTAGCTTCTGAATTGAAAACATTAGAGCAAGATTTAGATGAAACTAAAAAAGTATTTCAAGAGAAGAAAGATAAAGTTGAAAAAGAAGTAGAAGAGATTAATGGTAGTATTGAAAAAACAGAAGCAGACAAGAAAAAATATTTAGGTTTCTTAGATAAAGATTTAGCTAGTGCTTATGAGAAACTGAATAAAAAGAATATAAATCCTCGTGTTGTTCAATCAAAAGGAGCGTATTGTTTAGGTTGTGGGATGACTATTCCAGATCAGACTTACAATTCAATTTTAAAGTATCATGTAGGAAGTTGTACTCATTGCTATCGAATTCAGGTTTATACTCCACCTGAAGAAGTAGAAGAGGAAGTGAAAGAAGTAAAAAAACCAAAGAAAGCAAAGAAGAAAAGTGTTAAAAAATAGTTTTTATTTGAGCACATATCGCTATCATAAATATTTTTATAAAAGGTCAACTTGATTTCAGGGTTCTTATTTCTAGGGCTTTTACTCATTGGATCTGCATTTTTTTCAGGCTCTGAAACTGCTTTTTTTACATTAAGCAGTGTTGACTTAGTTGAGATTGAAAATTCTGAATATCGAAATCGGGATATCTTATTAAAACTGATTTCAAAACGTGATAAATTGTTAACTACAATTTTAATCGGCAATAATATTGTGAATATTGCAGCAAGTGCCTTAACAACAAAACTTGCTATTCAATATACACCAATTTTAGGTTTTGCTGAAGAATATACAATCACACTGTTTGCCGCAATTTTGACAGTTATAGTTTTATTCTCTGGTGAGATTGTTCCAAAAAGCATTGCAATGATATATAATCGGCAGCTAAGTCTGTTTTTTGCTCCGATTATGTACTTTCTCTCTATTGTATTACAGCCCATCTCTTTTATTTTTGATCGTGGAAGTCTTCTGATTAAAAAGCTGCTTTCCTCAACAAAGGATAGGCATGGAGAAATTACAGAATCAACTGTGATCAATGTTGTTAACAAGGGTCAGCAATTAGGTGTAATTAATAATACAGAGAAAGATTTAATTGAGAATGTTTTTCTTTTTGACGAAAGAGAAGTTGACTCTGTAATGACTCCTCGAACCAAATCGTTTACTTTATCTGATTCCTTAACGATTGAAGAAGCAATTGACGAAATCTTAGACCGACGTTTCACTCGAATTCCATTATATTCTAAAAATATTGATAATATTACAGGAATTCTAAACGTAAAAAAGGTCATGAATGAACTTCTTCGAGGAGATCGTAAAAAGAAGTTAAGTGAGTTAGCTCATAAACCATTTTTTGTTTACGAGACCTTACCTCTATCATCTTTATTGAAGCAGTTTAAAACACAACGAAACTTACTTGCAATTGTGGTTGATGAGTTTGGTGGTGTTGCTGGACTTATTACGATGGAAGATATTTTAGAAGAACTAGTTGGTGAAATCTTTGATGAAAAAGATGAAGTAATTCAAGAGATCAAGCAGATTGGTGAATTCAAATGGTTGATCAAAGGAAGAACTGATATTATTGCCATTAATAAAAGGATCAAAGGAATCAAAAGCAGAATAGAAGAGGAAGAAGACTATGATACTTTGCAAGGATTTATCATGTCTAGTTTAGAACGAATTCCTTCTGTTGGAGATATTTTAACCGTTGATTTTTTAAAATTTACTGTAATGCGGATGCATGGCAATGAAATTCAATTGGTAATGGTTGAATATTTAAAAAAAACGAAAGAAGAGTCGAAAAAGTAACTATCCTTTCTCCATTTGAATCCAAAACTAGAGTAGTTTTTTCCGAATAGCTGGAGCTGTTAAGTCATTTTGGAAAATTAATAGTTTTGGTGATTCAATATCAAACCACTCTTGTAGTGTCGTTCGTTTTCCTTTAAGTGCAAAAATATAGTTTTCAGGAGCTTTATCAATTTTTTGTTGAAGCTCGATTACTCGTGATTTTGAAAAATAACGAATCAATTCAATATTCCACTTTTTTTCCTCAGTTTTAACTTGAAAATCAG
>JBNMNM010000406.1:0-3143 GCA_051275585.1 bacterium
TACTCCCTCTCTCCGAGGAACCAAAATGATAAACTTGTCTGGAATTGATGCTTTTAGCAATCTGATTGAGATTCACCCTTATATTATTAAGATCATAATCCAATTTTTCAACAATCACAACAAACTCCTCACTCACCTCTATTTATCGGATCTCTCTTCTCTTAACCAACTTTACTCTGCAAAAATCACTAATCGTGCGATAACCTTCTTCCTTGCACCTTTTCACGAGTAGTCTTTTTTCCAGTTTCGTCAGACGAACCCGAACCCCATGATCCAACTTATAATATTCTTTTGTTTTTGGCCTCATTTTTTCTCCTTCCTTGTCTATAAGACAATCTAGTTTTTCATCTTTGATGAAAAGTCCCTGCTGGAAAATACATCTTGCCTAGCCCTCTTTACCGTTCATTTTATTTATTTATTTTACTGAGTATTACTAGAAAAACAGGAACTCTTCTCAAATAAAACTCAACCTTCTGAAAACTTAACTCAATCACAATTAACTCTTTAAAACTTTGTTTTTATTTTTAAAAATTGATGACTATTTCAATTAGAAAAGTTATAGATGACTCAACAAATCAAAGGTCTGACATTTCACCTCAACAATTACCTCAGTGGGGCACAACCAGGGTGTTTTTTATTGATTAATAGAGTTCTAATTTGAAAGAAAACAATCTATAATTCACTAATACTTTGGGAAATAGCAAGTATAAGACTGTAACGAAGTGAAAAAATACTCTTGCTGTGAGGTGTAAAGAAATTATTTTGGGAAGGTCTGAAATAATATTTCTTGCTAAAGAATCAGCAACAAGAAACTTATGAAGAACAAAACAGATTCTTACACAGGGGAAACTTTTACAAAAAAGTTCTATGAGCAAAAAAACAATTTTAGATTTACGCTAAAATGAAAAACCAAATTCTTCATCATCAACTCTAACATTAATCAGTATTTTTCATTAAAAGAAAAAACTCTTTTTGGTATCCCCTTTATATTTGTTTATAATGTTTATAAAAGCGTATCACTTGCAATATCAGTTCCTGTATCACGACTGGTATTAAATCTAATACAGCAAGGAATACCAGCAAAGGATATATGAAGCACCCGTATTCTCTGATTCTAGCAAAGCATCTAACCAAAAATCCAACTTGGGAAAGATTTTAATTTAAACTGTGCCTTTTCATTTGGCATAGCGTTCAGCACTTTTGATACGGTAACAGTTGTCAAGGTTTTTTGAATATTTTTTTTTACAATAAACTTATCTTTTTGGAATGAGATAAAAAAACAATCCAAAACCCAAAGGGTTTAACCTTTACTTGTTGCCGAAATAGAATATCTTTGCAGTGTCAAAATTAAAAGATGCTTCTCGCAGTAAAATCGAATAAAAAAAGCTCTAAACACCCAGTAAAATTAAGTATTACAGGACCTAGGTGAACTCTCAGGTGAACCTCACTTTCCCAGTCATCGCAAACCGCTCATAATCAGACGAATTAATAAAATCAAAAAACTCCCTGCAGCTCCACTTATTATGATTCATTTAATAGCAAAAGACTGTAAATCAACGGATTTACAGTCTTTTTTGTTTTTAGAAAATATCATATAACCTCATATAAAACCATTACTTGGGTGTACTCTCAGGCGACCTAAACCTATTTAACACACAAGCCCCCCCCCGTAACTGACTGACCCAGATGTCATTAAATGAATTTTATAATTTCTTAAACCTTGACAGTCAATTATTTTTTTTGTAATTTGAGTCAACAAAACGGCTCATCTTAAATTTAACTCTGTACAATGCAGTAAACAAATCAACATAATTATTAGTCATGAATTCATTCTCAATTTTAAACATCAGCTTCCTCTTGAGGAAAAACAAAAAACAAATTCGGCGAATACCCAATATACATGCGCATCACAATAGAAAATGAACGCATTGAGGTTTCGATAGGCAGATCAATTTTACTAGATGACTGGAACAGTGAAACAGGTAAAGCTTATGCAAAAAGAAGAGGTAGTATTCAGGTCAATAATTTCTTAGACGCACTTCGAAATAATCTTTATGATCACCATACTGAGATGATAAAAAATGGAGATTTAGTTACTGCAAAAAAATTAAAAGATAAATTTTTAGGCATAGAAGAAGATCAAAGAAGTCTTCTCGAAGTTTTCGAATACCACAACAACCAAATGAAAGAATTGGTGGGAGTTAGTTATGCTGCGGCTACGATAAAACGATATGATACGACAATTGATCACGTTCAAAGATTCCTAAAGCATCAATACAAACGAAAAGATATTCCTTTACGTCAAATAAAATATTCCTTTATCACAGACCTTGAACATTATTTCAAGACAGTACGCAAATGCAATCACAATAGCACGTTAAAGTACATTAAGAATGTCAGAAAAGTGATCAACCTTGCTATCAAAAATGAATGGTTAGACAAAGATCCCTTTGCTAAATACCAAGCAAAACTAGTTGAAGTAAAACGAGAATATATCAACAAAGAAGAATTGCAAAGACTGGCGACTCTTAAGCTCTCTATTCCTCGTCTTGATATGGTTCGAGACATGTTCATTTTCGCTTGTTACTCTGGGCTTGCCTATATTGACATTTCGAATCTGACCAAAGACAATATTCGGATTGGAATAGATGGATACAAATGGATTATCATGGAACGTAAAAAGACTAAGACTCCATCTAACATCCCTTTACTTCCTATAGCTGAGGAGCTTGTTGAAAAACATGAAGATTTTCCCGGGAAGAAAACTGACGATCACATTTTCCCAAATTTTAGCAAAAAAAAATTAAATACCTACTTAAAAGAACTTGCAGACTTAGCATCTATCGATAAAAACTTAACGTTTCACATTGCACGCCATACTTTCGCAACAACTGTTACTTTAGCCAATGGAGTTCCAATTGAGTCGATTAGCTCCATGCTCGGTCATAAAAGCATTCGAACAACACAGATTTATTCTAAAGTTGTTAATGAAAAAGTCAGCAAAGACATGATCAAACTAAAAAAGAAACTAAAGTAATCCACTTAGACTCTTCCTGAGAGTTCGAAGACTTTTTGAATCTAACTCAACAGGCTCTTTATTAGATTAAAAAAAAGTTCTACCGTTGGTAGCATAGCCCTTTCAT
>JBNMNM010000407.1:0-3134 GCA_051275585.1 bacterium
GAAAAATCGTCTTTCGCTTTTATTTAACTTGGCATGGACTTTTCCATGTCTAATTAGTTCATTGATATAAAAAGATATTTCTAGATGCCAATTCTTCTATCCATTACAAATGAATTATACTCAAAATTTTCAAAAAAACTTTATTTCGAACTAACTATTTGTTTTTATTGAAAAATATCAATTTAGCAATTGTGATGCCACACCTAAAAGGTTTTCCTGTACTATTTTGATATTACTGCTGAAATTATTTTTCGAAAACTCAAGTAATATCCTATTCTGGAAAATAATCTGATCTTTGTATTTTTTTTTGATCTGTTTGAATTTCTTCTTTTGAAGGATAAATTGCTTTATTATAAACTTTTCTTAACAAGTACCCCCAGAAGCTTTTACTTCCTTTCCATGTTATAGTTTTTGCCCACTATTTTTTTTACTGACGTAAGAAGTTCTCTACTCTAGTACTTTTCCAATAGTGTCCTAGTTAGTTCAATTTGGTTATATTTACTATGGTATGAAATTATATAATACAACTGACATTGAGCAGGTGTAATTTCTAAAAAAAACATTTATAATGAATAATAGTTATTACTAACTAAATATCAACTTAACTTTCTGGAATTATTATATAAATTTTTCACGTGAAACGTTTTTTAATAGAACTATTATTGAAAAAAAATATGTACCTTTTTCTTAAAAATAACAATTAATGCTGATTATTAGTTTCATCAGTACAAAATTAATCACATTAAAAATGGAATTGATGTTGATACATATTATTACTAATTCCCTCGTAAATATAAAAAGGCAATAAAATCAGATATATATTAAATATTTTTTTAAAATTTATACCTGCTCAATGTCAGTTATTACATCATAAGTACTCGCTTTCACTTTTGAGCATTCAGAATTAGTGATTCACAGATTCTCTTAATTTTGCTTTCACAATTTTTTGTTAAACCGTATCAATTTGATATAGAACCTGCTTTTGAAGTGAATATTTAGTAATTTATATTACTATTTATAGCTCATCAAACTTGAACAAATTTGCAGCTACGATAATAATCCTGCTCCCGAAATCGGAATCTTCTATTAAGGAAAAGTCTATGCGTAAACTGTTTGTTGGGTTCTCTTTTATTTCTTTAGCAAGTGTTGCAGGGATTAGTTTTTTCTATCCATCAATTTTGTGGGTTTTAGTTTTTATAGCTCCGATCATTCTTTGTGGAACTTATGACATGTTGCAGAATAAGCATTCTCTCATGCGAAATTTTCCTGTGATTGGTCATGGTCGTTGGATTCTTGAATCAATTCGTCCTCCAATTCGTCAATATTTTATCGAATCAGATATTGATGGTGTTCCAATCAATCGAATGACTCGTGGACTTGTTTATCGTAGATCTAAAAAAGAAGTAGATACTCTGCCTTTTGGCAGTCGCATGGATGTTTATAAAGCAGGTTATGAATGGATTAGCCATTCATTAAATGCGTTAAATCCTGAAGAAATGCTTTCTGATATTCGGGTTCAAATTGGTGGTATTAATTGTAAGCAACCCTATTCAGCAAGCTTATTAAATATTTCAGCAATGAGTTATGGAGCATTAAGTAAAAATGCAATTCTTTCTCTCAATGCTGGAGCAAAACAAGGAAATTTTGCTCACAATACTGGTGAAGGTGGATTAAGCAAATATCACTTAGCAAACAAAGGTGATTTAATCTGGCAGATTGGAACAGGATATTTTGGTTGTCGAGATCAAGAAGGACTTTTCTCACCTGAAGAATTTAAAAAGAAAGCAACTCTGCCTAATGTCAAAATGATTGAAATTAAGCTTTCTCAAGGAGCAAAACCAGGACATGGTGGAATCCTTCCCGCAGATAAAAATACTCCAGAAATTGCAAAAATTCGAGGTGTTGATCCACATATTCAGATAAATTCACCCCCAACACATAATAAATTTTCGACTCCAATCGAACTTCTTCAATTTATTCAGGAACTCAGAGATTTATCAGAAGGGAAACCTGTTGGTTTTAAGCTTTGTATTGGAAAGAAAAGTGAATTCATTTCCATTTGTAAAGCAATGGTTCAAACAAAAATTATTCCTGATTTTATTGTTGTTGATGGAGGTGAAGGTGGTACAGGTGCGGCTCCTTTAGAATATACCAACTCTGTTGGAATGCCTTTAAAAGAAGGCTTGTCTTTTGTTGATGATGCATTGATTGGTTTTTCCCTACGAAAAGAAATTAAACTAATTGCAGGTGGTAAAATTTTTAGTGGAATTGACTTAATCAAAAATTTAGCATTAGGAGCAGACCTTTGTTACAGTGCAAGAGGAATGATGCTTGCCCTCGGATGTATACAAGCTTTGCAATGTCATAAAAATAAATGCCCTACAGGAATTGCAACCCAAGATCCTATGCTTTCTCAAGGGTTAGTTGTTGAAAATAAAAAAACAAGAGTTAGTAACTATCACGAAGAAACAATCAGAAGTGTCATTGAGATTTTAGCCGCTACAGGATTACAGCATCCAAATAAATTAAAGCGTTCTCATATTTACCGAAGAATTAACGAAATGGAAATTTGTCGTTATGATGAAATTTTTCCAGAAATTACAGAGGGCTGTTTATTAGGTGAACAACCACCAAAGCGATTTATTAAAAATTTGCATGATTCAAGTGCTGAAAGTTTCTAGGTTCTTCTCGAATTTTATTGAACAATAAAACCTCTTTTTTTGAATAGCAGAGGTTTTAAGGGATAAGAACTAATTTTAATGCATCATTTGATAATTTATTAATTTCCGTCGCAGTATTCTCATCAAGATAAAATAGAACCATTGCTTGCCCATTATATTTAAAGTAAAAGTGTTTTCCATCTCTCTCAATATCATCCATAGCAGATCCGATTGGTATCATATCAGCCCAGTCATCATTAACTTCAATAATCCAATCTCGTTGTAATCCGTTTACCTTATATTTTAACCACCCATCTTGATATTCAAGATTCACATAATCTGAAATATCCTTTAAATATTCAGCGTCACCAGAGATTTCACATAATCGTTTGACAATAGATACATAAGAACCATTGCTTGTAATACATTCAGTATCAAAGTTCCAAACTGATGGACACACGAAACGTCCCCAAG
>JBNMNM010000408.1:0-3127 GCA_051275585.1 bacterium
ACTTCTTATGCGTAACTTTTTCTTCTGTAAATAAAGTCTTAAGTTTATCATCTGTAAATTCAATTTCCATTTATATAACGCTGCAAATATATTTAAAGTTCACAAATTTGTGAAAATTTTTAAAATTAGTTTTAGGCTGCTAGTACATTATTTAGTTCATTAATGCTTGTATTCATTGCGTTATCAAAGAGTTGATGCATTTTTCCTATACCACCTTGAGCATCAAATGGAGTATAGTCCAAATCCTCTATGTCTAAGTGAAAACAGGTCGTGATGTGCTCTTTGAGCATTATTTGAGTGTTACGCCTTTAACGGGATTTTCTAGAAGGACGACTGAATTAGGTGACAACTAATTTTAGGACGGGTCAACTTGGTATTGGACTTTTTTCGTATTGGGATATTAAACTGTTCCTCAGCCATATCTACCATAGTAGAATAAGCTATAGCTTTGAGTTCTTGTTCTTTTAGGCTTGCCTCCAGCTGATCAATTCGCTTTTGGAGATTCAGATTCTCATACTCAAGATCATTGTTTTCTTTTGTAGACTTGGACACTGCTGTAAAGCTAACATGTCTTTGGGAAACTTTATCCTCTATCCCAAATTCCTTCATCCATTTAGATATTTTACCGTGTTCGGTATCATAACTTGTATAGCGACTATAAACCGCCCTTTTCGTTTCACTTCCCGTCAAATAATCACTGATTATCTGCCTCTTTTCTTCTTCTCTAAGGAACAACCTTCCTTTAATCCTTAGTCCTAAATAATGGTTTACTTTCTACACTCATTTTTTACTTTTTTATGTAAACCTATTTCAGGACAAGTCAAAAGCCCATCGAATTAAAAAAAAGATCACCTATTTGTATAAAGTTTTATTTTATCGATTAAATCTTTCTGAGTATATGGTTTGGATAGATAATCATTTATTCCTGAAATGATACATTTTTCTTTTACATCTTTGGTTACATCAGCCGAAACAGCAAGGATTGGTATCATTTTTTTAGGTCCAATCATTTTTGTTCTAATGTGTTCTGAAGCTTCGTAGCCGTTCATAATGGGCATCATTAAATCCATTATTACGATGTCGTAATCACCCGATTGAACTGCTTCAAATGCCAACAGTCCATTTTCAACGGTGGTAACTTCGTAGTTAAATTGTGCTAAAATTGTTTGCGTTAATAATTGATTAAAAAGATTGTCTTCTGCTAAAAGTATTTTAAGAACTTTGTCTTCTACTTTATCTGCTTCTTCATGCTTGATGGATTTCAAATAATCTAATGAATTCCGCATGTTTATTTTAGAATTGATTGTAAATGGAATGGTAACAATGAATTTGGTTCCAACTCCAAATTCACTTTCTACTTTAATCTCACCATTCATGAGTTCTAATAATTTTTGAACAATCGAAAGCCCTAATCCTGTTCCTCCATATTTTCGAGCTGTGTCATCACTTGTTTGAACGAATGCTTCAAAAACGCTATCTAATTTGTCTTTGGGGATTCCTATTCCTGTATCAATTACAGAGAATTCAATGGTGCTTTTTTGATTTTCTTCTTTTACCGTTTTTAATTCAATGGTGATAGAACCATTTTGGGGTGTAAATTTGATTGCGTTGCTAAATAAATTTATTAGAATTTGAGAAATTCGAACAGAATCACCCAATAAATTATTGCTTAACACTTCAGTAGTCTCCAGTTTTACAATTAATTTTTTTTCATTTATTTTAACCGAAAACGTATCAATAATGAGTTGTGTAATTTCAATCAGATGAATTGGATTTTCTTCCAAGATCATTTTTCCAGATTCGATTTTAGAAATGTCTAATATGTCATTGACGATAACTAAAAGTATATCTCCAGATGTTTTAATTGCTTCTAATAGCTTGTTCTGTTGTTCTGTTAAGTTGGTGTTGTTAATTAAAATATTTGTAAAACCAATCATTCCATTCAAAGGTGTACGGATTTCATGACTCATACCGGATAGAAATTCATCTTTTACTTTGGAAAGCAGCTTAATGTCTTTATTCGCTTTTATCAGCTCCTTGTTCTTAATCTCTAACTCATCTTTAGAAACCATTACGTCATTTAACTCTTCCATATAGGTGTTAAATCCCATGCTGATTACATCCAATTCATCTTGTTCATCTGAGATAGGGAGTTCTTGAAAGAAATTACCAGCAAAGCATTCAGTAATTTGCTCAATCATTTCATGCATCCGTTGTTTCCTACTTTCAAGCTTTTCAGTCAGAAAACGAATTTCCGTGAGTAAATCATCTAACTCCTGACCCGAAGTCAATTGTTCTTCAAATTCATCAGCATTCACTGATCGAACCAATGCTAATATTTCTTCAATTGAATTCATATCCACCTTTTTTCGTTCAATCGTTTCTGTTCAATTAACCATTTTACGGCATCCTCTTTTTGTGTAAACACTTTTAGCTGCACCCTTGGTTTTTTAACAATTAAAAAGAAATTTATCATAAACTTAGCAAAATGAGTGTTTGCAATAGTTGCACATGCAAATAAAAATTCTTGCCCATGCTCAGAAGCATAATCTTGAGCTTCTTTTGAATACGATTTAACGCCATTAAAATCTAAGCACCAATATTGTTTTTGATTCGCTGAAATTTGCTGACGTAAATCAATGATCTCTTTTACC
Source organism: bacterium (assembly GCA_051275585.1). Classification (GTDB taxonomy): domain Bacteria; phylum SAR324; class SAR324; order XYD2-FULL-50-16; family JBNMNM01; genus JBNMNM01. Next base: position 2,655 of record JBNMNM010000408.1, read on the forward strand.
TTGTATTTCGTGACATTTACTTGTTGTTTAAACTCAGTGAATAAAATCTCGTCAACGATTTGAAATTTTACCTCATCATTTTCAAGTAGTGAATTCGTGTTTTCCTTCATTGATTCTTTTTAATTCGTTTAGCCAAGATACGGCATCTTCTTTTGATTTAAAAGCTTCAAGTGGAATTTTAGCCTTTTTTAATTTCATATAAGTATTAAAGATAAACCGAGTGATATGTGAATTTACTACAATTGCAGTTGCACGCAAAAATTCTTGTCCATATTTATCAGCATAATCTCTAGCATCTTTATTGAATGATTTTAATTTTGTGACATCTGAACACCAATATTGTTTTGAATTATCAGATAAATTATGTCTCATCTCAATAGCGGTTTTAATTACTTCAACCGTCATTACTGTTGGTGACTTAAAAGAAGAAAATAAAATTCCATTCTCTCTCCAGTAAACAATATATTCATTTT
>JBNMNM010000409.1:0-3125 GCA_051275585.1 bacterium
TAAAGAAAGTCCCTCTTGTTGATTCAAAATGGTTTCGCTAGAAACGACAACCGTTGAACTCTCCTTAACAAGCCACTTTTTACCAACTTCAATTAATTCTTCTCTTGTTGTTGTTAGAATTGCATGACGAAATTTCTCTCTTAATTCGTAACTCCTTCCTTTTCTTTCTGCCTGATAATGACTCGACGCTTTTCCTGCTGGAGAAAGTGGAGTATCCAACTGGCTACAAGTCTGAAGAATTGCTTCCTCTACATCTTGTTCAGAAAAATCACCTTTGAAAAGCCAGTCAATCGCACCTTGATATACATCAATAGTTCGTTTTAGATGAGGATCTCGATATGAGAGTAAAGAGAATATTCCTTCATCATCATCAAAACTAGCCATTCCACCATAAGCCCCACCTTTTTCTCGAATTTCTCCATGAAGAAATCCACTTTGAAGCAGACGACCTAGAACTTTTAGTTTTGGTGCGTCAGGGTGAATATATTTGGGAGCTTGAAAACAACGTACAACATAAGAAACTGGTGTTGTTGTTAGCCATGCTTCTTCTAAAAATTCAGGTGTTAGTTCATTGTTCAATGTTTCTTTTTTATCAAGCAAGCTCTTTGGTAAGTCTTTTAGTAAATCATCAATTAAAGTTTCGCTTTCATCAAAACAACTCTGACTTCCAATTACCAATAACGATACTTGGTCTCGAAAAAATAACTGTTTTACTAAATTATCTAGTTTCTTAGTTAGTTCTTGCAATTTTTCATCATCAAAACTTGCAACTTCTCGCATAAATTGAACTTGAGCAACACCACCATAAATTTCGTCAATTTTACAACTTTGACTAAATTTTCGTTGAGCTAAACTTGAAGCATAACTATGTCCTGACTGTACAACCGAATTATTCAAATCATTGCTACGTTGCTTAATCAAATTGTGAATATATTTTAAATCTGAAAAATCCCATTGATAGAGATATTTCTTTACTATTTCAAAAAATTTACCTTGATTTTCATCTAAGCATTTTCCTGAAATAGTAAAAAGATCCATTAATTCATCTTGATCAACTTGATTTTGAATACTTGGTGCCGCAGATAATCCACCTGTATAACGAGTTGAAAGAGCAGATATTTCTTCATAAGAAAGGCCTCCAGCACCACAACGAACAAATAAATATGATAATAGAGGCAAGTACTTACGGTCTTCCTCAGCAATCGATTGAATCTTAAAATGAAGACTGAAATATAAGATTCCATTTGTCGGCTGTTGGTAATACTTCACATCAAAAGTTTGATGTTTTCGATTTAGAGGAAAAACTTTTGAAATTTCTTTTGGAATATCCTGAACAGTTAATGTTGGCAGAATTGATAAATCTTCTTCTTGTTCTTGGAACTCTTTCATTTCTTTCTGAGATTGCATCAACTTTGTTTTTTCTTCTTCAGAAAGTTTCTGTTTAACCTCTTCTAACTGTTTTTCTAATGCAGAATTCTCTTCCTTTTCGATTGTTGAACTAGGAGACAGAATTACTTGTACTCGATGTTGATTTTCAATGAAATATTTTTTAATTTGGTCTTCAAGAAAAGAACCTTGAGCAATTTTTTCCTTTAATGCATTTAAGTTTGCATCAAAATTAATGGAAGCTTTTGGATCTCCTCCATGCATCCAAGTACCAAAAAATCGGAATAACAAGTTTAAACTATATGGAAAACCTCCTCCACTAATTTCTCTTGTCATTAACTCCATTTGGTGGATTGCAGAAGCAATTCTATCGTCTTCAATACCTTCTTCAGCTATTTTTTGTAATGTCTCAAGAATCAGGTTTTCTACCTTATCAACATCTTTTTCAGCTACACCTTGCAAACCAACAGAAAAATACGTCTCTTTTGTTTCATCTTCAAAACCTGTTGTATCCGCAAGACTTTTTCCTAAATCAGAATCAATCAAGGCTTTTCTGAGAGGAGCCGCAGCATTTCCAAGTAAAATTAAATTTAATAATTGTAATGATAAAACTTCTAATGGCTCTCGAATATCAGAGCATAACCAAGCAACTGCAACTTGATTTTTTGCACCATCATTTTCTTCTTCATCAAGTGGATATTGAAATTTACATTTTTTAGGTTCAGTTAAACGAATTTCATTTCCTACTTCTGTATTTGGATCAATTTTCTCAAATTGATTTAAAGCATTATCTTCAATAAAACTGAGATGTTTTTCTAAAGATAATGTTCCATAACTATAGAAAAAAGAATTACTTGGATGATAATGAACTTGATGGAATTCTTTTAATTGTTCCCATGTTAAATTTGGAATATCGCTTGGTTTACCACCCGAGTTATGTTGATAGGTAATGGTTGGAAATAAAGTATTTCCTATTTTATCACCTAAAATACTCGCAGGAGCAGACATTGCACCTTTCATTTCATTATAAACAATTCCTTTAATCTCTAAAGGAGAGTCTAGATTTCCTTCTTCTGAAAATTCAAGTCGATGTCCTTCCTGTTTAAACGATGGTTCATCTAATAATGGGAAAAAAGCAGCATCTAAATAGACACCCATTAAATTATAAAAATCTTTTTCATTTTGAGAAGAAAACGGATACATCGTCCAATCACTTGCTGTAAAAGCATTCATGAACGTTTTCATACTACGACGAATCATTGAAAAGAAAGGATCACGAACAGGATATTTTTTTGATCCACATAAAGCAGTATGCTCTAGAATATGTGCAACTCCTGTTGAATCTTTAGGTGTTGTACGAAAAGCAACGCCAAAACAGTTATTATCATCATCGTTACTAAGGTGCATCATTTGTGCACCTGTTTTTTGATGCTCTAATTCGTATAAAAATACATGAAGCTTAGAAAGATACGTAATCTCTTTAACTTCAAATCCAGATACAATTGAGCCTACTTTTAAATTAGGATTATTTATGTCTTGATTCATCTGAGTTCTATTTTATATGTCATTCAAAAAATAACCCTGCTCTACTAAAATAGTTTTTTTGTAAAGAGGGTACTCAACAATAGTAAAATCATTGCGAAAAGAGGGAAACATGCGAGAATTAAACCATTAAAGCAAATATCTTTATTCAATTTGGATCTCTTTTTCTTTAATCCTTAGCTGTTTTTTAAGGTGAT
>JBNMNM010000410.1:0-3120 GCA_051275585.1 bacterium
TAACTAATAATCAAGGTACTTCAACAGAAAGTGCAGGTACTGTTTTAGGGGAATTTGAATCCGCATGGAGGCTTAGGCCTTATCTCTCTGTATCCTTAAAAGAGAGTTTTTTTAAAGGAAGCAACTTGGGGGTATAGTGTTGCTCTAGGATATTCAACATTTTTTCTCACAAAGCAGTTAATTAATTTAACAAATAGCGATATTACTGCAACTAACTCTACTTCAACTGTAGAACCTTTAAGATATAGTATTGATTTAGGAAGTTATGTAACAGGAGATTTTATTTTTATTACACCACGATTATTTTATAGTATTGGTGCCAATGATGATACTCCAGAGCGATATTTTACTTTTGGAGTTGGAGTTGGAGTTGGATTAGGTTATAGTGATATCCGAGGGGGATTTTATCAAACTAATGGTGTTACAAGCGATGCATGCTTAAATAGTATTGCCAACGAGACTCTTTCATCAGAAAACCTTAAAATCGCAATTAAAGCAGATTGTACCTTTATCTCAATTAATGACTCAGGTTATGGATTGTCTTCAAGTATTTTTATTGCAGGGCGTTGGAACTACTTTTATACTCACCTTGAATTTGATAGTATTGATGTAAATGGAACGAACGCTACCTATTCATACAAACCATTGATGGCAAATATTGTATTTGCCTTTGTATTTGGTTTTTAGGTCAATTTTTAGGACTTTGCTTTTGATAAGCAAATTTATTCCTTTCCTATAATTTCTTCAAGCAAGCTTTCAAACTCAATTTTTTCTACCTGTGGAAACCGTTGTTGAATCACAGGGATTAATCCTTTATACAGATGATCCTGAATAATTTCAGGTGTTTTTACTAAAGGACAAAGATCTTTGGTTACAACGGCTAGTCGAATAACGGTTTTAGAAAATCCACCTTGATTCGTTGCGTAAATAGGAAATGCAATGCAAGCAACGCCCTTTTGAGGTTTTTCTTGTGAATCTTCAGGATTATTATTTTCTAATTTACACCCATTACAAAAACAATGTTTGATATAGCTTTGAGTGCTATTTAAATGAATTTTTTTTGTATCATTTTTTGCCTGATTTAAGTCACCTGTGAAGCATCGAAATTCTTCTTCCCCTAAAACAATATTTTTTTCTTCAGGCCAGATATGTACATCATCTTGGCAACATGGTGTTGGACAATCTTTTCCCAAACAAGCTGAAATTTTTCCATTTAATGACATATTACTCCATAAAATATTTTGACCTTTGAGATTGTTTCTATCATAATCCCCCTGCATTTAAAAAATCCAATATGGATATTTTTATTTTTTTTTGATTTAAGGGAAATTACTAACTACTTTTTTAATAGGATTTTCGATGACTTATGTTGTTACTGCGAATTGCGATGGTTGTAAATACACTGATTGTGTAGAAGTGTGTCCAGTAGATGCTTTTCATGAAGGTGAAAATATACTTTATATCAATCCAGAAACTTGTATTGATTGTGATGCGTGTACTGCTGAATGTCCAGTAGAAGCAATTTACGAAGAAGGCGATGTACCAGAAAAATGGGAAAGTTATATTGAGTTAAATGCTGAAAAAGCAGAAGAGTTTCCAGAAATCACTGAAAAGAAAGATGCTCTTCCAACAGCTAGAACTCTTGAAGAAATTCAAGAAGAAGAGGATTAATTCGTCTTTGTATTTTCTGTTAATTGCTTCTATTAGCAAGAATCGCTAATAGAAGTAGTTTTTTCTTAGAAGTCTCCCCAAGGATAGTTTACAATCAATGTTGGTTGTGCTCCTTCATCCCCACTAGCATAATCAAGTCGATATACAAGTCCAGAACCTAAAACAACTCTAGCACCAACACCATAAGACATTTTTCTATTTTTAGATAAATCTTCTTTTTGATCAGCAACACTTCCTTGTTCAACAAAAAAAGCAAGTTGAACCCCTGTACGAGTATCCTTTAAAAAACCATAATTAAAAGGAGTAAACTCTTCTGTTAAATTCCATCGAAATTCTGCACCATAAAATTCAGTGTGGGCACCAATAAAACGAGCTTGAGGAAAAGAACGTAAACGACTTTGTCCTCCTAAACTAGTCGCTGTTCCATAAGTGTTGTGAGCAATTGCATTATTTACAATACTAGTTTTTGCTGACTCACATTCTTGTTTTGTTGTTGTATCTGTTAGTAACTCACAAGCAAAACCGTAATCTGTCGCAATGGATGTTGCATCAGTATCTCCTTTACTTTCAACTACTGCATCAGATCGAAAATAATTAAAAACTAAAGTATTAATTCTTCCAACAGGAATATAGAGAGTTGTATTAACTTCTCTAATATAGAAATCAGGTGCTGTTGAAGTTTGTCGAGGAGACTTTGAAAAAACAGCTTCTATACGTAATCCTTTACGTGGATCTAAGTAATCATCTGTAAAATCAAGTTTTAATGTACCCGTTCTTCCTCGTGTAGTTTGTTTTTCTGAGTCAACTAGTTCTGTAATTGTATTTCCATCAGAATCTGTGATACTATCAAGTTGGTATGTATTTTTCCAAAGAGAAAGAATAATTTCAACTCGTCGTTCTGAAAAAGTTAGAGTAGAACGGAAATATTGAAAACCACTTTGAGCAATTTGTATATTACTAAATTCTTCTTTGGATGAACTCATCCCACGTTCTTGATAACTTCGAAAGCTGGCTTTATTTAACGTTTGAATTGCAAAATCAACAACTAACGTTTTTTCAAGAAGGTGAACATCTGTAACTCCAATTGAATTCCCTACAACATCTCCTGTTAAAGAAAGAGCATATAAATCACTGTAAGTATCTGCAATATTTCCAAGGTATCCTACAAATGCGATTCCTTTTCCTAAACCTGGCAAATTATATGGAGCAGGAACAATGAAATATCCGCTTTCTTTAGAGAATTGAGGTTTTCTGCGTGTAAATTGTCCAAATACAGAACTGGTAAATAACAAACTAATAAAAAATAAAATAGAATAAGTACCTAATTTTTTATGTAAGAAGTATTTATTTGTGAATAATATCATATGTTTAGGTGTTTTTAATTGGGAGATAAGTAAGTTAAGTGGCTGAAATTGTTATTTAATGTTTATTTTTTTATGAAGATGTGAT
>JBNMNM010000411.1:0-3120 GCA_051275585.1 bacterium
ATAAAATTAAAAGAAATAAACTTTATATTGGAATTGATTTAAAAAATTGTGTAGATATCTATATAATTTTTAGATTGTTTCAAAACTTTATAGTAAAGCAGTGATTTTTAAAATTGGGATAACTTTATGAGCGAACCTATTACCTTTCCTTGGCAGTCAAATATATCTTTGAGGATTTCGTTAATTATTGGTTTAACTATAACTGTATTTTTTTTAATTGGTGGTTTTTTTATTTTTCAATCTCAATTTGGATTAATTAATGATTATAAACAGAGTCAACTTAAAATCATTAATCAATCACTTAAAAATGCTAAACAAAAAAAACAAGCTGTATTAAAAGACAATTTTTTATTTCATTTAAAAATGATTAGTAATGGTGTTGCTGATGCCTTACAAAATTTGAATCCAGAAGGAACAGAAACATTTTTAAATGCATATATGAGTAATCCTGAGATTTTAGCTGTTACTGTTTATGATTATGAAGACTCAATCTTTGTGAGTGTTTGGAGGGAGAGAGGTAAAGTTTTCTTTAAAAAGAAACGTCAATTACCAGCAAGACTGACTCTTCCACAAAAAACATTGTTACAAAGCAGTATAACTATTGCTGGTGAAAAAGTTGGAATTGCAAAATTATGGTATAATCCAAGATTAGTTCAACAAGAAATAGCAAAATTTAAAAAAGAAAAATTAACAAACTATCAAATTGAAGGAAACTTATTAACTGAAAAATTAGACTCTTTATTTATAAAAGAAATCATAGGTGGAATTCTTACTATATTTTCTATTATTGTTGTGAGCTTTTTTATTGGAAAAACAATTACAACACCAGGATTGAATATTCTCAAAGATATTGAAAAACTCTCACTTGGAAAATTAGATCAGAATATTCAGGTTCAATCAAAAGATGAAATAGGTGCAACACAAATTGCACTTGAAGAAATGAGAAAAAGAATTTCTGAAGTGATTCAACATGTAGGTGGTTCTGTTAGTGAAATTTCTACACACACCAGCCAATTGAATGCGTCTTCTGGAGCAATGCACTCCACATCAAAAGAAATTGAAAAGCAAACTTCAAGTATTTTAAATGCAGTAAGTTCGATGACGAATGATGTAAATTCTGTGATTAGTGTTGCAGAATCATCATCACAAAATATAAATGCAGTAAGTTCTGCTGTGGATGAATTGAATAGTAATATTAATACTGTAGCGACTGCGGCAGAAGAACTTTCTGTTACTATGAAAGGACTAAATCATAATGTTGAAATAATTTCTGATGATATTCAACAAACTGCTGGAAGAGTAGATTCAATTTCTGAAGCATTAACTAATGTGAGTACTAATACTGAAGAAGCAAAACAGCTTTCTATAGAAGGTACAAAAGGTGCTCAAGAGACTTTAACTACAATGGTTAGTTTACAAGAAAGTGCCATTCAAATTGGTCAAGTAGTTCGAGTGATTAGTCAAATTGCAAATCAAACAAATATGTTGGCATTGAACGCTACCATTGAAGCTGCAAGTGCAGGTGTAGCAGGAAAAGGGTTCTCTGTTGTTGCTCATGAGGTCAAAGATTTAGCTCAACAAACAAGTAATGCAAATCGGGAGATTGGAAAAAAAATAGAACAGATTCAAGAGTGGTCTTCAGAAGCATTTAGAAATACACAACAATTTCATCAGATTATTACACAAATTGAAGAAATTAATAAAACAATTGACCAATCAGTAGACCTTCAAACAGAAGCATCTAATGGAATTAAAGGTTCAATTAGAATGATTGCAAATGCAAGCAAGGAAGTAGTTTTAAGTATTGGAGAAGCTACAGAAGCAACTCAAGAAATTACAAGGTCTACATCAGAATCAGCTTTTTCAACAAGCGAATCAGCTAAAAATATAGGAGCAACAGCTGAAAAGGTAAGTCAGGTTGCTGTTTCATGTTCAACATTATCAGAAAAATTAGATGACATTCATCAAAATATTCAGGTTATTGACCAAAACATTTTATCTGTTCAAGAAGTTGCAAATACGTCTCAAGTCAATTCAGATAATTTATCAAGTATGGCCAATAACATGGGAGAATCAATTTCATACTTCAAAGTTGCTCCGATTGAGCAAAAGTTTGAAAATGAAATTTTACTTTTTTCTTCAAACCAGCAAAATAATTAAATTCAATTATTTATATTTGTTTTGAATTCTTTTCAAAGTACCATCTTTTTTGATTTTCTTTAAAACTTGGTTTAAGCGTTTCACAACTTTATTTGGAACGCTTTTGTTAAGAGCTAATGACATCACTGTTCTTTTAAAAACATAAACTGTTTTTAGGTTTTTTACTCCTTCTTGTTTTGCTAGGTATGGTCCTAAAAGATTTCCTGTTGCCCATAAATCAATGATACCACGTTTTAGCTTTCTAGCATTTAGATGATCAGCAGTACTTAACTTAAGTCTAAAACCTTGTTTTTGTAAGTATAGTGCTGTGGCATCTCCACGATATCCACCAATCCGATATTTTTTTGCATCAGATAATTTACGAATTCTAATTTTACTTCCATTTTTTGCTAGAAAAACCCAATTATTGTAAACAAGAGGCCCTACCCATTTAAAAAGAGGATCTCGTTCTTTTGTATGAGTTGTAGAGAAAACGCCAAAATTTCGTTTTTTTAGCCCATCATTATAAGCACGAGCCCACGGGTAAAGGTCTAGAGTATAGCCAATTTTAGCTCGTTTCATCATGACTTTTAATAAGTCAGTAGAAATTCCAATAATTCGGTTTGGATTTCGTTCTCGTCCTTTTCCATCAATGCTCATATTGAATGGAGGGTAATTCTCAGTGGTTAAGTGTAGTGTAAGTCCAAATATGGACGGAGTAGAAAACAGAAAAATAGCAATAATAAAAAGAAGTTGTTTCCTCATATAAATCCGTGGATTTAAAAATTAAATAATATAGAACTATTTGATTTTACTATCAAAAATGTAAGTAAATTCAAATATTCTTATGTAAACAATAAAAGGTATAACAAAAATGGAAAATGAAATCATTCAATATTTTGGGAAAAATGGTTAAACATAAATATCTAATGGCTTCATTTTGTTAGATTGTTTTATACATTTAAGGAGGTGATTTTGCAT
>JBNMNM010000412.1:0-3118 GCA_051275585.1 bacterium
GGAAAGATTTTTCATGGAAAAGCCTTTGTTGTTAATGCATGGTACCTTACAGCATACAAACCTTTTCGAGATCAAAAAGGAAAAATTATTGGAGTCATTTATGTTGGCCGAAAGTTAGTAACACTTCAGTTAAAAAACTTGCTTAATAAAATTCAGCTTGCCGACCGAGGAAGTGCCTTCATTGTTAATCAGAAAAAGGAATTTATTGTTCAACCAAATACTAAAATAGACCAAGCTAATAACAATAAAGAAATTTTTCATGGTGATTTAAATAAGTTAAACGATAGCTTTGTTTATTTAGGGAATCATCAAAATCGTCATATTGGATATTTAAAATATTTTGAGCCTTGGAATTGGTATATTGGGTTTAGTATGCATGAAAGTGAAATGCATTCAGGAATCAAGTCAAAGTTATTTAAGCTTGGACTATTAAGTGGTTTAATTGCATTAATTCCTGCATTGCTTCTGACTTATTTTGTGCAAAGAAGTATTTTTAGAGTTTTAGGAACAGATCCAAATCAAATCTTAGAATTAACAAACAATATTGCTGATGGTAATTTAACTACAGTCTTTAAAAGTGATACTAAATTGACTGGAGTTTATGCTTCAATCAAAAATATTCAAGATGAATGGGAACAAGTTATATTTGATGTTCGTGGAGCATCAGATAATCTTATCTATAAAAATAAAGAACTTTTTAGTTCAATTCGAAACCTCTTATCAAGTGGAAAAAATCAGGCTGGGATTATCCAAGAAATTTCTTCTTCAATGGAAAAAATCACAACGAACATTTGTTCAAATACTCAAAATGCTCGCCTTACAGAAGAAATATCGCTAGAAGCCGCAAAAGAGGCTAAAGAGAGTGCAGATTCAGTTTTGCAAACAATCAAATTCATGCAAACTATTGCAAGTAGAATTACAATTATTGAAGATATTGCCAGACAAACAAATTTGCTTGCCTTAAATGCAGCATTAGAGGCTTCTCGTGCAGGTGAACAAGGAAAAGGATTTGCTGTTGTTGCTTCTGAAGTTCGAAAATTGGCGGAGCATAGTCAAACTGCCGCAAAAGAAATTAATGACCTATCAAAAAATAGTGTTGCTGTTTCCGAAGATGCGGGAAAGAAACTACAACAACTTGTTCCTACAATTGAAAAAACAGCATCTTTAGTTCAAGAAGTTAGTCTTGCAACAGTTCAACAAAGCGAAAGTGTTGAAGAAGCAAATCACTCTCTCATTACATTAAATCAGTCAGTCCAAAGTAATGCGGCTACATCTGAAGAAATTGAGTTAGCTACAAATACAGTAACAGAACAGGCAAATGAGCTTAAACAGCACGTTTCATCGTTTAAAGTTCATCAAAACAAGCCATCCCAATTACAACATCAAAAAACGAATAAGCTCATTACGTGGAATGATTCTTATAGCATTCAAATTGAATCAGTTGACATTCAACACATGCAGTTAGTCGATTACATTAACGAGCTTCATGTTTCATTACGAGATAATAAAGAATTGCGACATATTGAAAAAATAATTGAGGCTTTAATTGATTATACTGCCAGTCATTTCAAGTATGAAGAAGATATTTTTGCTCAGTATCAATACACTGGAACAAAAGAACATAAACAAGAGCATGATAATTTTGTGAAAAAAGTTCTTGATTTTCATCAAAAATTAAAAGCAGGTGATACAGCTTTAAATATTGAAGTAATCTTATTTCTAAAAGATTGGCTGATCCACCATATTCAAGGTTCAGACAAAAAATATGCTCCATTCTTAATTCAATGTGGGGTAAAATAACTAAAAAATTAGTCTGGTGTTGGGAAATGCATAAAACACATGTAACCTATAAAAAAAACTTACAAGCTAGAAAACCTGCGGCTCATCTTCTAGCTTCTTTAATTCTAAAAATTTTCCAAGCAAACTCTCAACAACCGATTATTATTGCTATTGGTGGCCCTGGTGGCACAGGAAAATCAACATTTAGTCAAGAACTCTACAAACGTCTTCCTAACTCTTGTATTCTTACTCTTGATGATTACAAAACCTCTCGTAGTGAACGACATGGTAAAAATATTTTTGGAGCTCACCCAGAAGCAAATCAAATCGAGTTAATTCAAACTCATCTAGAACAAGCAAAACAACAACAGCCTTTTCAACACCCCATTTACGATACAGTTACAGGAAAAGTAAATCAAACTAAGCTATTTACTCCAACACAATTTATAATTCTAGATGGCGAAATTTCAACATATCCACAATTTCGAGATTTTGTTGATTTTTCAGTTTTTATTGATTCAGATTGGAAAACACAACTTGCTACAAGAATTTCTAGAGATATCCAAATTCGTCAGTATTCTCGTGAAAAAGCGATTGCAACATTCCTACAAAGTAATTTAAGAGAGTTTCAAGAGTTTGGAGCAGAGAGCAAAAATTGGGCTGATGTTCATTTATATTGTCGCTCTGACTATCAAATTGTTGTAGAGTCTATTGAGGAAAAGTACTTTCACCAATATGGTGCTGATATTGAGAAAGAACTTATTAAAGTTGATTTCTCAGGGTTATTAGTTTCGGTTCCAACACCATTTAATGCAAAATATGAAGTTGATCAAAAAGCATTTATTGAACATCTTGATTTCCTTGCTAATCATGAAGTTAGTCGCATTCTAATCAATTCAACTTATGGCGAATTCTTTTCGCTTACCATAGAAGAGCGAAAAACACTTTTGAAACTAGCACGTCATTATTTTCCTGGCATTATTTTTTACCAAGCAGGAAGTAACAGTTTATTACAAACACAAGAAGAGGCTATTTGGGGAGAAAATTATGGAGCTGATGCTATTGTTTCTGCAACTCCATATTATTACGCAAATATTGAATTAGAAGGATTAATTCAATATTTTAATGAAATCGGGAAAAAATTGGAGATTCCATTTTTACTCTATAATTTCCCACAACATACCCAAAATTCGATCACTCTTGAATTATTACAACAAGTTCAACATTTTGGAATTATTGATGCGTCTCAAGAAATTGATCTTGTCTCTCAAAAAAGTCACTATTATGTGAGCAATGACTCTTTAATCACAGAAGCTTATCAAGAGGGGGCTTACGGATT
>JBNMNM010000413.1:0-3114 GCA_051275585.1 bacterium
CCCTGATAAATTCAAACTCGACTATGAACCAGGAATGGAGAAATCAAGAATCCTTCTTGTAGATGATACTCTATTCTTTCGCCATCTTGTGAAAAACTATTTTCACTCTTATGGTTTTAAAAACATCACTTGCACTCGTAATGGACTAGAAGCATTAGAATTATTGCGAGAAAACGGAAATGGTTTTGACTTGGTAGTATCAGATATTGAAATGCCTGTAATGGATGGTTTTGAATTAGTCTCTCAGATTCGTTCTGACAGTATGCTAAAACATCTACCTGTGATGGCTCTTTCGGGTCTAAATGGAGAAGATGATATTCGGAAAGCTTTAGATTGTGGTTTTGATGCATTTGAAATGAAAATTGATAAAACACGAGTGATTGAACAGGTTACTCGAATGTTAGGTAAATCTTAATAAATTATGGAATATATAACGTTTAACCTCAACGAACAAACCTTTGGAATTCCAATTTATGTTGTACAGGAATTCACTCGTTCTTTAGAGATGTCTAAAATTGTAGGTCATGATCCAAGAATTGCAGGATTAGTTAATTTACGAGGTCGTATTGCTGTTGCAATCAATTTAAAACGTTGTCTTGGCTTACCAGAAACTGAAGATGATCTATCGTATCAAAAGAAAAAAATGATTATTTTAGAAACAAACAATCGTCTATCAGAAGAAGCTATAGAGTCTGGAGTACAAAGCTATGAAGAGCCATTGGTATTAATTGTTGATCAAATTCTAGATGTCATTACAGTGGAGCCTAAAAATTTCTATCCTCCTCCTGCCCACATTCAAGAAAAGTTTGTGGAAGGTGTTGCAAAGCAAGGAGAAAATTTACTTTCTATGCTTTCGATTTATGAGTTAGCAAAAGAACTTGCAGGTGAAGAATATATCTAAGCTGTTGAATTTTTCTGAAATCTAGAATTACTTACTCTTATGGAGAAATTATGTCTGCAATACTTAAAATTGGACAAAATACAAAAATAATTAAACCACGAAAAAAATTCAGCATTTTTAATCCTGCAATTACATTTGAACATCGAGAATTTTACGAAAAAATTACAGGTCGATTGCAAGGAATTTTCCCTATTTGTAGTCAGGGTGAATCTGCCGCAGTAGAAGTCAGTGAAAATGAAACAGAGCAACAACAAGTTTCTGATTTAATGAAAAGAATTGAAAAATTTTCATCAGAATTAATTCACCTTACAAAAGAGTTATTTAATCAATTTTATCAAGCAAAAGAAGACCTTTATACTGCTATTCTGAGTACAACTGCATTTAATAAAATCAACTTAATTGATCGAAACTTATTAGAAAGAACCTGTGATGTTCGTTGGTGGGCAATGGAAACAGCCTTTAGTGATTGTATTTCACATGTTTCCACTGTTCCTGAATTATTTAACAAAATTCAGGCTCATTTATTGGACTTGATTGAAAATTCTTTAGGTGTTGCCGATTTAGAAACACAAAAAGTTATTCAAATCAAAGGCACTATTTTAACACAACTTATTGATAATAAAAAAATTCTTACTGATAAAAATGAATTTATTTTATTTTGCGATACAGTTAAAGAGCTTCAAAGTAAATTAGACGAAAGTAATTTAGACCATCCTTTTTCAAAAGAATTAACTTTATTCATCACTGATTCTATTGGTGGTTTGCATGAAAAGGTGGCTTTTGCTTGTGACCGTTTAGAGGATATTAATAATTCCTATACCCTTTATCGGGATCTTGTAATTACCGATATGGAAGGAAATATTATTGCGAATTCTAATCAAAAAAATCGTCCTCATGTCTTGGGCATTAATGTTAGTGATGAAGAATGGTTTATTAAAGCACTTAAAACGGAATCTGGTTCAGATTATTGTTCTCAAGATGTGGCTAAATCAAAAGTAGAGGAGCAAGCATCTCTTGTTTACAGTACTGCAATTCGTGAAAATAGTAATGACAATGGAAAAGTTATTGGAGTGATGGGGGTATTTTTTGATTTTCAAAGTGAAACAAACCTTATTCTCAATGAGTATCTTCCTCGTGATGAACAAGGAGAAATTTTAGAAGGATGTTATTCTCTATTTACTAACGAGTGTGGTGAAATCATCGCTTCCTCTGATGAGATCATTTTAGAAATTGGAAGTTATGCACATATTCCACGAAATCATCGTAATTTAGAGAAAGGAGAAAAATACGCTAGTTATGCTGTATTTGAAGGGACTGAAAGTGCCATTCTTTCAGCAAAAACTGACGGTTATTTAGAATATGAAGGGCTTGGTTGGAGTTCTCATATGATTATTCCGAAAGTAGATGTTTTTAAAAGCAACTCTAGTTCAATCAACAAACTCGAAATTGGTAATAATTTATTAAAAGAATCTTGTTTAGTTCCAGAAATTAATCGTCAAACATTCCTTAAAGTGCAAGATGATAAAGAGTCCATTCAATTAATTTCACTGAATGGAATTGTATTTGCGTCAAAATTAGGAAAACGTGGAGCGGCATTAGGGCCGATTTTCAAACAAGTTACTAAAACGGCAACGTTTGCAACCAATAAAATTGAAGAGCTTCTTTATGAAATGGCAGAAGGTGTTTTAGATCTTCATTTAAAATCATTAGAGAATTTTTCTAAACAAGCAATTGACCTTATTGATCGAAATTTATTTGAACGATCTGCTGATATTTGTTGGTGGGCAACGGATCAATACTTTTGGAATGCGTTAAAAAATCCTTCTCCAGAAAATGCACTTGCAGCGACAAAACGACTTCAAGTGATAAACAGTAGTTACACAATGTATCGTAACTTAGTGTTGATTGATAACAACGGAGAATTTGTTGCTTGTTCTAGAAATGAATTAAAAAATGAATTAAAACAAAGAAATTATTCTGATCGAAATTGGTTTCAAGAAACAATTCGATTATCAGATTCAAGTTGTTATCATGTAGAAGATGTAGAGAAATCTAGCTTAGAGAGTAAAAAAGAAGTTTCGTTAATTTATACAGGTGGAGTTCGTTCTAAAGGTTTAAGGAAAGGAGAAGTTGTTGGAGTATTGGCAATTCTTTTTGATTGGGATCAAGAGGCCGTTAGTATTCTAAAATCATGCTTACCTCATAGTCATAAG
>JBNMNM010000414.1:0-3106 GCA_051275585.1 bacterium
TCCACCACCAAAAAAACCAACAAGAGTACCTGTTAGAATTCCATAAATGATATGTTTTGGAACGCCCAAAGTAATTCCTTCGCCACTTCCAAAAAAAGCTCCATTCACAACACCTAAAAGAAGTCCAATGCAGGCAGTAAAAAGAAAGTAGGATGAAAAACTTGATTGAAAATACAAGATCATCTCAATGAGTGACCACGATGCAATTCCAGCAAGAATTCCAATCAAAGCTAAAACGAATATTTTTTTTATGGATGACATTTGATATTTGATTTCAACGGATTAAAAGTTTTAGACCATAATTTTTTGATTCTTGACTAGTAACCCTCAATATTTTTGAAGGCTCAATCGTAATTTTTTGTGTGACGGACTGTAGTTCTCGAATCTCAGGTGGAAAAAAAGACATTCGTTGCCACAATGATTTTTTCTCTCTCAAAGTTAAGATGTAACTTCCAGCAGAAAGAAATACTTTTTGTGTTTTTCTGGTAAGTGGTTGAAAATTCTTATAAATTGGATTTTTACCACCTTCTCGATAGTATGGTTGATTGTTGAGCAAAATCTCCAAATCTTTTTCTTTTGAACTTAGAGAAAGAATTCCACCTTTTGGTCGAAGTTTTACATATAAATTCAAGATAGTTTGCTCAAGCGGAACTTTAATCCGAACCTCTCTTGTATAAAAACCTTTTTTGATAACAAGAAATCGATAACGAACTCCTGTAACAAATTTTTTCTGATTATCTGGATTTTCTATAAATTTTTTCCACGATAACCATACTCCTCGAAAAATCAAAAGCTCTGATTCATCTGTAATATTTTTTCGAGTTTGTGTATTTACAACTTGATAATATAAATTTAATGGCAGTTTTGGAGCTTCTTTTTTTACACCAACACGAATTCGTTGTGCATTTTTCCAGTCTTGTCGTTCTTTTTGAATCGTACGAGAAGCTAAATAAAATTGTTGCTGAAACTGCTCATTATCAATGTTTAATCGTAAAAGATATTTTCCTACAGGAAGGTATTGCTTCTTCGATTGAAAAAAATAAAAATGACGCTCTTTAAAATAATTTTTCTGAGAAAATTGAAATGTAATATTTTTTTGTGCCCACCACTTTCGAGTTGATTTTTTATATTTATATAGCTTTCCACTAAGATAGCGATGCTGAATAGCTCGCCCCTGTTTTCGAATTAGAGCTTCAACAATTAATGCACCTTGTTTTTCAGAATGAAGCATTTCGTGATGTAATCCTTGTTGATATGCAAATCCTCCCCAGACTCCCGCAATACCAAATATTAGAGCTAATGATACTCCTGCAATACGAAGTTTACTTTTAAGAGGTGTTACTCGTTGTGGAATAAAATCTTTTCCTTGAACATAACTTTGAATTGTTTTTTCAATATGTTCTTCAGGATAATGTTTTAAAACTCGATCTGTTTTTTTGATTAATATATCAACATTCTTATAACGCCACTTTAATTTATGATGCATTCCTTTTTTAATCAGGCGTTGCATCCACCAATTAATTTTTGGATTAATTTTTCGAGGAAAAAGGTATTGTCCTTTTGTAATTTTTGAAATGTTTTCAGGGGTAAAACCACCTCGATATGGTTTTGCTCCTGTAAGCATTTCATATAACATTACTGAAAGAGAATAAATATCAGCACGACCATCTACACTACGAGAGTCCTCAATTTGCTCAGGAGACATATAAGACGGAGTTCCAAGAGCTACACCTGCACCTGTAAGTTCATCCTCATCATCTTCAGCCGATGATACTGCAACACCAAAATCAGTAAGTTTAATTTTTCCACTTTTTGAAATCAGGATATTCCCAGGTTTAATATCTCGATGAATCACATTGTGTTCATGAGCATATTTAAGGGCTTTACAAACTTCTGAATAAATTAAAATGGCAATATCATTTGGCAAATACCGTTTTTCTCGAAGCAACTGTAAAAGATCAATTCCTTCAACATACTCCATTACAATATAGTATGAACTTCCTTCTTTAAAATGATCATAAACCTGCACAATCCTTTCATCTCGAAAGTTCATCATCAAGCGAGCTTCACGACGAAACCGCTCTTCTAAAGCAGGGTGCCCCATTAAGGTGAGCTTTTTAATAATAACGGTATGAAGAAGGGTTGGGTGTTCTGCAAGAAAAACAGCACCCATACCACCTTCTGCAAGTTTTGAAGTTACAGGGTATTTTCCAATTTTTCTAGGAGTTATAGCCATTCGCAATTCTTAAGGGTTAGAACGTTAGAGGATCATAGTTTTATTCACATCAACAAACTGCTCTGTTAATGCAATAGTAGCTTCTGTAATTACTTCATCTTGTTCTGCTGGTGCTAATTCATAGTTACACACTGCAATTTTAAAAATTGGTGAGCTTTTTTGAATTGGCCCAATCTCTAACTCTATCGGATGATCTACCCGAACTTCTTTAGCTAATTTTGAATTTTCTCGCATAGCACTTTCAGGAACATCTCTTCGCATTCCAATACTAGAATAAGCAATTTTTCTAGCACCATCAATAACAGGCCCTAGAAGCATTAAAGAACCAGAATATGTTAGTGCAACAGCAGCTCTAGTATCACTTAACTCAAGTTCATTGATTTCTAGTAATTTACGTTTTTCAATTTCAGCTTTAAATTTTTGTTCTTTCTCAGACCAACCCACCGCCATTTTTTCATATGAATCAGGAGTATTGGAAAGACCTGTTGCAGGAAGTAAACTTTTTAAATGATTCTGAATTTGCTTTGGAAGACTTTCGAAGTAATTGCTCATTATTTTATTGAATAAATAGTTATTTGTCTGAACGGAATTATCTTAGAGAATAAGCAACTTATTTCATATCCGTAATTTTTACGAAAGTCGAGAAAAGTTTATTCTTAATCTATCCTAAGTTTTTTGAATATTTTTTTAAAATTAGATAATTACTCAAAAATTTTATCAACAGATAGTTATTTCATAGCAGTAAAATAGACATTTCTTCAGATCCGTAAAAAACAGAAAAATAGTTTTGTGTAGATGATATTTTTGATATAGGTACTTCTCTACTTATTAAATATTATAAAACCAAGGAAGGGAAAATATGTCAGAAAT
>JBNMNM010000415.1:0-3105 GCA_051275585.1 bacterium
AACTAGTCTTGCCCAAATGGATTTACGACTCTGGGGATTGGCTTTTATTTCTGCTTTTTTTGGCCCTACAATATCTCGGGTTTTACAGATGTATGCATTACGGTATATTCCTGTATCGCAATCAATTTTATTTGGAATGTTAACACCAATTTTTACTTTATTTTTAGCTTGGGGCCTATTTAGCCATCTACCTAGTGTAATACAAATGGTTGGAGGAATATTGATCTTAATTGGAATTTCAATTCCTGTATTGTGGGTTCTTAAGAAAACAGCAAATCAAACAATTTAATTATTTTTAAGGGAATTATGGTTTCTTTTGATCAATTATTAACTTCTCAATCGTGGAAAGGTATTCTGAGTACTCTTTGGGCTGAACCATGGCGTTCTGGTTTGGAGCAATTTTTACAAGAAGAGTATGATAAAGGAGAAACAATTTATCCTCCAACAGAGGAGATTTTTTCTGCCTTTAATTTATTAGAACCAAATGATGCACGAGTTATTTTGATTGGACAAGATCCATATCATGGAAAAAATCAAGGTCATGGTGTGGCATTCTCTGTCAAAGAAGGACATAAGGTTCCTCCATCCCTTCGGAATATGTTGAAGGAGATTGAAATTTCAACAGGGAAACCAGCAAAAGCAAAAGAAAATCTTGAAGGTTGGATGGATCAAGGCGTTTTTCTATTAAATACAGTATTGACTGTACGAGAAGGAAAACCAAACTCACATAAGAAAAAGGGCTGGGAAACGTTTACTGATGGCGTTATTAAAGAGCTATCAAATCAAGATAGAAAAAAGATTTTTTTACTATGGGGAAATCCAGCACAGGCAAAAGCAAAATTGATTGATGAGAGTAAACATATTGTGCTTACTGCACCTCATCCATCTCCGCTTTCAGCAAGTAGAGGCTTCTTTGGATGTGATCATTTTGTTGAAGTCAATCGTCTTCTAACAGAGTGGGGAGAAGACGTAATTGAATGGTAAGCTTTTATAAAGATGTTGAAGCAGGACTACGTTGAATAATTTCAATTACATTAACTAGCTCTTCAGGAGAATATACTGGCAAGTCAGCTTCTGCGAGTTCTCCTGGATCTCGACTAACAATAGCTTGAACTCCTGCCTGTCTACCAGACTCATATAAAACTGCATGATCATAAGATTGAAAACCAATTTTTACCGCAGCAGGTAGAACTCGGCGATTAACAGGAGCTATTGTAAAAAGAGATAATAATTTTTCGATCTCATCTTGTGAAGCTAAAGGACGGTTCATTTTGTTTGCTAAGTTCTGAAGGGTAATGATTGAAGTTACACTAATAACTCCTTCAAAACTTTCTGCTTCTACATGAGAAAAAAGTAAAGTAGATGCATCCGAATATGGTTTGCGATCAAAAAAAACGTCTAAAATTACGCTTGTATCAAATAAAATCTTCACAAAATCTCCACGCAGTAAAAGCTAATCATGAGTATCATTCTTCTCAAATACCCCTTTTAGGGACTGAGTAATAGGTCGTAATGGTTGATTATCACCTGTATGATTTTCTCCCAATAAAACTAAATAGTCAGCAACCAGTTGTGGAAGTGTCTTTCCTGCATTCTTCGCAAAAGACTCCGCTTGCTTTACTATCTCATCATCAATTTGTATCGTAAGAGTTGTTAACATAACACTACAAACCCATAACAGATCAATCATAAAAAATGAAACGCAACCCTATTCATTTCCCATCAATAGATCAACCTTGTTTTAATAAAAATCTTAATATCTTTTGTTCCACGTTTTCCCATTTCGTAAAATAAATGGGTCTGGATTATAAAAGACATGTTCTAAAAATAAATTTTGTGCAGGTGCTGTAATTCCTAAGGCAGTTCGATCTAAATTTTGTAAGGATTTTTGAATTGCATCTTCAGGGATTTTTCCTCGGCCAATATCAACTAAACTTCCTGCCATAATCCGAACCATATTCCTTAAAAAGCTACTTCCTTCAACAATGATTTTTAAGTGTTGATATGGTTGAACTTGTTCCCATTTTAATTCAATAGAACGCATTTTTCGAATTGTACTTTTAGAAGAACATCCTTTTGCTTGAAATGCTGCAAAATCATGAATCCCAAGCATCTGTTTTGCTGCGACCTCCATTTTTTCACGATCTAATTCTGTGCGAACCCACCAATACACATCACGATCAATGGATTTTTCTATCCGAGAATTATTGATTTGGTAGATATATCGCTTGCCTTCATTTTTTCTTGGATTGAAGTCCAAAGGAACCTCGACCATATCAACAATACCAATATCTTTGGGTAATAAAGCATTCAAGCTAATAAAAAGTGGTGGTAGGGATCTCTCTTTAGGAATTTGGATAGAAGCAACAAGGCCATATGAATGAACTCCTGAATCAGTTCGACTACTAGCATTTACCTTTGTAAAAAGACCATTAAGAGCGATCTGAAGTTTTTGTTCAACAACCTCTTCAATAGACAATCGATTGGGTTGAATTTGCCAACCACAATAATTTGCCCCATCGTATTCAATTTTAAGGAGAATTTTTTGCAAAAAACTTTAGAGGAAGGAGTTAATCATTTTTTAAAAAGAGGAATGGATAACAGTTATGGAAATTACCATAACTGTTATTGAGGACTATGCAGATTCTACAATTCCACGGATTCGATTTTGGTCAGCACCAACAATCATATCTTTTTTCTCACCTTTATCAAAAAGAATAAGAGTAGGAATTCCTCGAACACCGAATTTCCCAGCAAATTCAGGATTTGAATCTACATCTACTTTTGCAATTGTAACTTTACCGTCAAATTCACCTGCTAAATCTTCAAGTAATGGAGCAATACTTCGACATGGACCACACCATTCTGCCCAAAAATCAACTAATACAGGAGTTTCACTTTTTAATACTTTTTCTTCAAATTCTGAATCTTTAACATGAACTAAACTCATAAACTCTCCTTAAAAATTGGATGAATCACATTTGATAAACGGGAGTATGCACTTATTTTTTTCCCAATTCAAGCGATCTATCATAAGCGGCTTGAAACCCAGCAAGTAAGCCTTTCTGGACTTTCTGGTCATCAAATGTGCTAATTGCAGCGGCA
>JBNMNM010000416.1:0-3084 GCA_051275585.1 bacterium
TATTTGGAATTCCACAACCATTATCCTTAAAAGACATCACAACTTCTGTTGGATGCTGTTGAACATGAATTTTTATTTCTCCTTGAAGATCATTTTCTTTTACCTTTTTTTCTTCAATTGCCTGACGAGAATTAATTAAAATATTCATATATACTTGATTTAATTGGGAAGGCCAGCACAATAACATTACTTCACTAGGAAAATCACAACTAAAATGAATATTTTTATAATTTGCCTTAACAAGCTCAATTGTAGTTTTTAATCCACCACAAATATTATTTTTCTGCATTTCACCTTCATCAAGGCGAGCAAACATTCTTAAACCTCCAACAATATCTGTAATTCTCCTCGTTCCTTCTATAATTGCATGTGCTTCTGAATCAAAATTTTGAAATTTTTCATGAAACAACTCTTTTAATTCAGAGCTTGCATCTTCTCCAGCAATATCAAAAATAAACGCTTGAAAATCCTTTAATTTTTGATTTAAATTTTGAGCACCAATATGAGTAAATGTTACAGGATTATTAATTTCATGTGCAATCCCAGCTACTAACCCACCTAAACTAGACATTTTTTCAGTTTGAATTAAATGATCTTGCATTACTTTTAGGCTTTGGTTTTGCTCTTTGAGTTTAGACATAGAATTTTCTAGTCTCACCGTCTTTCGCTCCACCTCATGCTCTAAATTTTGATTTGATAAATCTAATTCATTTTTCGTTTTTTGCAACTCACAGTTTAAATCAACCATATGAACTTGCATTTTTAAACGAACTTGTAACTCTTCTTTTTGAATTGGCTTGGAAATATAGTCATTCCCTCCTGCTAAAAATCCTTTTACAATATCCTTAACTTGATATTTTGCTGAGAAAAATATCACAGGTAATTCAATTGCAGAATACATTTTTCGTATTTCTTGACAAACCTCAACGCCTGTCATTTGAGGCATCATCATATCTAATAAAACTACATCTGGTTTTTTCTGAGAATCTTCAATCAATTTTAATGCATCCATTCCATTCAGAGCAAACTCAATATAGTATGGTTCCAATGATAGAATTTTTTGAACCACCATAATATTCACTAATTCATCATCAACAATTAAAATCTTTTTTGCTCCTTCTTTTTGTTCCTGTTGTTCCAATAATATATCTTCATGAATTGTATGGTGAAGGCTTTGTGTGAAAGAAGATGTTACATTATTTTGGACTGTTTTATTTTTTATAGTATTTGTAGCAAATCCTTCGATTATTGGTAAATCAAATTGAAAGCAAGAACCAACACCTTTTTCCGAAATTACAATAATTTTCCCATCATGTAATTCAATCAATTTTTTCGCAATTCCTAAACCTAATCCTGTACCACCATATTTTCGTTTTACTGATGAATCAATCTGCTCAAAGGTGTTAAAAATACTGCTTAGATATTCGGCTTCAATCCCAATTCCTGTATCTTTTACCTGAATAATAGCGTGATCATCATCTTGATGCCCTTGGATTACAATCTGACCATACTCTGTGAACTTAATGGCATTCCCAATTAAATTATATAAAATCTGATGGATTCTATTCTCATCTCCATAAACAATTGGAAATTGATCAGAAATTTTATTATAAATCTTAACTTCTTTTTTAAGTAATGGTGTTGAAACAGCAACAATCGTATTTATAATTGCATTTAAACTAACCGCCTTTTTTTCAAGTGTAACTTCTCCATTCTTTAAACTAGTTAAATCTAAAATATCTCCAACTAGCTGATTCAAGCGTCTTGCACTATAAGTTACAACTTCAAGACTTTTCTTTGCCTTTAAAGAAATATGTCCAGTAGCCCCATCAAGTAATGATTCAGTAATCCCAATAATTCCATGAAGGGGAGTTTTTAATTCATGAGAAGTATTGGCCAAAAATTCATCTTTAATTTGATCAATTCTTTTAAAACGATCTAAATGAATTTTTTGTTTTTGTAATTCTACTGATTGTTGGTGAGTTTTCCACTGAACAAGAAAAATAACTAAAGAGATAAAGGCCAAAATATAAATAATAATGGCTTGAATACTTAACCATATTGGTTGTTGTACTTCAATTTTAACACTTGCAGTATTTGAACTCCATGATCCATCAAAATTTTTAATCTTAACCTGAAATATATATCTTCCTGATGGAAGATTCATATAAGTTTGAGAAGTTTGCTTTTTAACCTGTTTCCAAAGCTTATCATACCCTTTTAATTTTATAAAAAACTCTTTTGAATCAAACTGATAGTTTATACTTGCATACCGAAAATGGATATTATTTTGATTATACTTGAATTGATATTTTTTTTTTTGAGGAAGTGTTTGTTGATAGAGTTGTCCTGCTTCATCAACAAGAGGATAACTTACTTGATCAATAAACACAGGAAAATCAAATGGTTTTGATTTAATCGTAACAAGACCTGCTCCTGTTCCTACCAAGACCTTTTGTTTGCGACTTGTTTGAAGTGAATAAATAACAGAGTTAACTAATCCATCAGAATAAGAATAATTTTTTTGGACTTTTCCTTTATGGATTCGGTCTAGACCAAAGCCATCTAAACCAACCCAAATTGTTCCATCTTTTCCAAGTGCTAATGCTCGTGGATTATTTGCAGCTAAACCATTTGTGTTATTATAGTTTTTCACTACCTTATAATTTGTAATTTTGCTTAGTCCACCATCCCAACAAGCAATCCAAATATTTTTTTCTCGATCCTCAAGCATTGCTCTCACACGATTTCCAGCAAGTCCCATTTTTTTTGTATAGTATTTAATAATCTGAAACTTCTCATTAAATACAGTAACCCCATGTAATTTGCTTCCAACCCAAATATTTCCTTTAGAATCAGTAAGTAATGATTCAATCCGAGTTTTTCCAATCAATGATGTTTTCACACCAGAAAATGTATTTTTAATCTTTCCACCTTCTAATAAAGCAACACCTTGATCTGTTCCTACCCACATTCTGTATTTATGATCCTCAACTAGTGACCATATAGCATTGCTTGGTAAACCATTTTTAATAGAATACGTTTTAATTACTTTTTTATTTTGGATAAGACTTAACCCATTGG
>JBNMNM010000417.1:0-3081 GCA_051275585.1 bacterium
GTTTCTTTTCAAGATTAATACTAAGTAAAGGAGCAATTAAATCAGATAATTTTCCAGCAGATTGATTTGGATCTGAAAATGCTTCTGGTTTTTCAATATTTTTTGATCCTTTTTTTAAATAAGTTTTAAACTCAGTACGAACAGTATTTACTAAAGGTAATAATTCAGGATCTTCTAAATTTTCAGTTGGTAGTGCTTCAACAACACTACTATAAGAACTTCCTGACATCTCAGTACTCACAATAACACCACGTTCCTTTCCTTCAAAAAGAGCTTTAATAGTGCCATTTGGAAGTCGCATAATTTGAAGAACACTTCCAA
This sequence comes from bacterium, assembly GCA_051275585.1. Classification (GTDB taxonomy): domain Bacteria; phylum SAR324; class SAR324; order XYD2-FULL-50-16; family JBNMNM01; genus JBNMNM01. The sequence continues at coordinate 322 of JBNMNM010000417.1, forward strand.
TAGTACCAATTCGATATAAATCTCCTTCATCTGGATTTTCAATCATTGGGTCTTTCTGAGCAACTACAAAAATTTTACGATCACTTGCAAGTGCATCTTCAAGAGCTTCAATTGATTGCTTTCTTCCAATAAAAAAAGGAGTTGTCATATGAGGAAATACAACAATATCTCGCATTGGTAACATTGGATATTTCCTTTTTCCCTCAGTAAATCGTTCTAAACTCATAATTTATCCTTATAAAATGATAGAATTCGATAGTTACTTAAAATATAAAAATATGTTTAGTCAAAAATCTGTTTATAAATTTGTTGTAAATTAAATCGTTAAAAACAAGCAGAGCGTATACCTATTGTGAGGCATCGCTTGATTAAGATTAAATAGAAAGTGAAAACAAAAAAACACTCTAATTCTTTTATCCTAACTAATATTTATTACAAAATAAAGAGTTACTTTTTATTCCTATAACAAGCTTGATTAATAGAAAATGTATTTAGGTTCATTCTTTTTTTCGTATTGACTAGCGAAAATAAGTTGCCTCCGCTATCGTCCCAATGAATTTTTACTTTTTAGTAAAAATATTTAGCATTCTATCTTACAAAAATAACAAACTATTTATATTTTTTCACAATGGAAAAAGAAAAAGTTGTTTTAGCGTACTCAGGCGGTCTTGACACCTCTGTAATTGTTCGCTGGCTAGTTGAAGAAGAAAATTATGATGTAATTGCTCTTTGCCTAGATTTAGGACAAAAAGTTGAAGACATCGAAGAAATCCGTTTAAAAGGAAAACAAGCGGGTGCAAGTAAAGTCATCATTAAAAATGTAGAAGAGGAATTTGTTCGAGATTATGTATTCCCTTCCATTCAAATGAATGCTCTTTATGAAGGTACATACCTTTTAGGAACTGCACTTGCTAGACCCTTAATTTCAAAGTTGCAAATTGAGTGTGCTATTGAACATGGTGCTACTGCGGTTTCTCATGGTGCTACAGGAAAAGGGAATGACCAAGTTCGTTTTGAAATTGGTTATTACAGCCTAATGCCTGATGTTAAAGTAATTGCTCCTTGGAAAATTGAGAAATTTTACAGTAAATATCCAGGTCGAACAGAACTTATCGAATATGCTCAAAAATATGATATTCCTGTAAAAGCAAGCAAGTCTCAACCTTGGAGTTCAGACGAAAACTTACTTCATATCAGTTTTGAAGCTGGAATGCTTGAAGATCCTTGGGCAAAACCTCTTCCTGAGATGTTTGAGCTTTCTGTTGCTCCTGAAGATGCTCCAGACAAAGTAACAGAACTAGAACTTGAATTTGTTGATGGTGTTCCTGTTCAATTAAATGGTGAAGAGTTATCACCAGCGAAAATGTTGACAGCACTTAACAAAGTTGCAGGTGAAAATGGTATAGGCCGAGTTGATATTGTAGAGTCACGATTTGTTGGAATGAAATCTCGTGGAGTTTATGAAACACCAGGTGGAACCGTTCTTCTTGCAGCACATCGAGCAATTGAATCAATTACTCTCACAAGAGATGTTCTTGACCTAAAAGAAAGTTTAATGCCTCGATTTTCTAGCTTAGTTTATAACGGATTTTGGTTTACTCCTCAAATGGAACTTTTGCTTGATATGATCAAAAGCTCACAAAAAGGAGTTACAGGAACAGTTCGACTTGAGCTTTACAAAGGAAATACAACAATCACAGGTCGGAAGTCTCCTTATAGTCTTTATGATGAAGATATTGCATCAATGGAAAAAGACGAAGGAAATTATAATATGGAAGATGCTGATGGATTCATTCGATTGAACTCATTGCCATTAAAAATTTATAATCAGGTCAAAAAAAAGAAAGAAGCAGAAAAAAAATAAATTTTTATGAGACTAAGCTTTGTTAAAAAGCTTAGTTTTACTCCTTTCATAGTATCAATAGAACTCTCTTTAAAGCCTCTTATGTTACCAGATACCTATCAAATTCATATCCATGAACTAAGTATTTTTGCCTATCATGGAGTTTTTCCAGAAGAAAAATCTTTAGGTCAAAAATTTATACTCAATATTGATATTTGGAGTCAATTATCATCTAATATTTTAGATGACCATATCAAAAATGCTATTTCATATCATGATGTCGCAGTTTTAACAGAGCAAATTTTTACATCTCAAAAATTTGATTTATTAGAAACGGCAGCTTTACATATTCTTGATGGTTTAAAAAAATTTAGTTTAATCAAAAAAGCACAAATCTCAATCAAAAAACCATCCCCTCCAATTCCAATGGAAATGGCTTTTGTTGGAGTTACAATGATTCAGGAATATTAAAATACAATGACTTTGAAAGTTTTTATTTTTTTGATCATTTTTTTTCCTACACTAAGTTTCGCAAAACCTATCCTTTTTGCTGTAGGTTTCCATATTCCACCCTATATTATTCTCAACTCACCCCAACGACCTGGAATTGAACATGAAATTATTGTTCAAAGCATGAAAGCTGTTCAAAAAAAAATAACTTCATTTATTTATCAAATGCTAGAGCCCTTTTTGAATTTAAAAAGAAACGAGTTGATGCAGTAATCAATATTCCGAAAGGAATAGTTAAGAATGGTTATTAGTGAACTACTCGCCCCTAAAGGAGCGAGCTTCTAACAGTTAGACCGTCAAAGACTGCTTTCCCATTATCTTTTTTGACGCTTCGTTGCTATCTGCACGAATAACTTTCGCCTTTCGTGTCTTACATTTAGCTCCACGCCCACTATCAAAGAGAACCA
>JBNMNM010000418.1:0-3075 GCA_051275585.1 bacterium
CTCATTATCTTATAGTTCCACGTGAAACTTATTTTTTATTAATTTGAATATCAATTGTTTAATAGCAATAAAGCACTGTTTTCTGCAGTTCTCATATGCTTAATTTCATCATCAGACTTGTCTCTAAAGCCCATGTAGTGCAAAACACCATGAACCATAACTCTGTGAAGTTCATCTTCAAAAGAATCGTTATATTCTCTCGCATTCTCTACTACTCTTTCTATCGAAATAAAAATATCTCCGTTTATTAATTTTCCTAATGTATTATCAAAACTGATTACATCGGTTAACGTATCGTGTTTTAAAAATTCAACATTTAGCTTTAAAAGGTAGTCGTCATCACAGAAAATATAATTGATTTCACCAACTTCAAAACCGTTTTTTGAAGCCACATTTTCAATCCATTTTTCTAGGCGATTCTCGTCCTCTATTTGGAAAGTTGTTTCGTAATTAAACTCTACCATATTACTTTTTCTTAATGTCAGAAAAATAGTCTCTAACTTTACTTTTATAAATTTGCTGCAAAGGTAATGATTGTCTATTTAATATTTCGGTTTGATTATAAAACTGCTTCTTAAACTCTAATTGTTTTAAATTGTTCTTTTGAGTTTCTTTCTGATTAAAAGTAGATTTACGTTGTTTCTCTTTACCTTGTTCTAAAGCTGCTTTGTCTAGTTTTAAAAGTTCGTAATTTAAATTTTGCATTTTTTGAAGTGTACCAACGTTAAAACCTCTTTCAAGTATTTCATTTTCTAGTTGCTCCATCGTTTTTAAAACTTTCTTTGCTGTCGCATTTCCATTAGTATTTCCGTTCTCACCATCTTTAATTGCATCTTTTAACTCTTGTCTTAATTGCGCTTGTTGTTTATAAATCTCATACAATTCACCATCTAAATCATCATTAGAGCCGCCTTCACCTTCTCCTTGTATCTGACCATTTTTATCAGATTTGCCATTTTCACCTTTCTCTCCCTTATCACCTTTCTCTCCAGGTTTTCCATTTTCATCAGGTTTTGCTCCTTCTTTACCATCACCCTTTTTCTCACCTTTTTTCATTCCCTCTTTCATCTTTTCAGACAAACCTTCTTGTTTTTTAATCAAATCTGGCAAACTAAAACCTTCTCCACCTTTCTTCCCTTTTCCAATTTTCATCGACATATTATTTTTCATACTGCTTAAAATATTGCTTAAGTAGTCGGCTAAATTATTTGTAGATGTCATTACATACCGTTGATTGGAAATTCCTTGCGGAAACAAATTCTCAGAAAAATTATCTAAAGATTGCTCTAGATTATAATGAACAGCCGCTAAATCGTCTTGAATTTTAGTTGATATTTTTGGAACACGCATTGCCAAAACATACAAGCTATCATCAACATGTTCAAAGTATTTTTTAATTTCATTTTGCCTTTTTAAGTCCTTTCCAAAATCAGGATGAGTGGTTGAAGTCTCACTAAATTTATTCATTAATTGTTCCTGCTGATAAGAAAAAATAACCAAGTTTTCTAAAATTTTTCGAAGATCCTCAATGTTTTCTTCCATAGATTCACCTTCCATTTCCATCATAGCCTTTTGCATTTTGGCACTCATCTCTTTCATTTTACTGGATGATTGCTTCTGATTCTTCTTGGCATCATGTGGTTTATTCTCTTTTAAATTTTCCTCTGATTTATTTAGTTCTTTATCAATATCATCTTTTTCATCTTCAACGTCTGGCAAGTCCATCGGTTTTTTTAACTTTTCATTGTCTTTATTAAGTTCTTCTAATTCCTTTTTAACCTCTTCAAATTCTTTTTTAATCTCCTTTTGAGCTTCTAAAGAAGCATCAACTTTCTTTTCTAGCTCCTCTTGTTTTTTAGACAATTCTTCAATCTTATTGGCAATTTGCATTGTTTTCTGTTCTACATAAAAACGTTTTACCAACTCTAATGTTTTTTCTAAACTACGCTGTTGCTGTTTATTCTGCTGCGCTAATTCTTTTGCTTTTTCTACTAAGTCTTCTTTGTTTAATTTATCCGCAATTTTCTGAATTTCATCCAACAGTTTTTGTTGTTTATCCATTTTTTTTAATTCCTCTATTCGCTGTTTTAAGTCTTCTTTTTTCTCTTGTAAACTTTCATTAGGTTCGTTTTTTTCGTCCAAATTGTCTTGCAACTTATCCGTTTGACGCTCCATCATTTGCTTGTATTGCTCTTGACGTTTTATAAAATTATCAACCTTCTTTTTATCATTCCAATTAATCTCTTTTTTATTCTGTAAATCTTTTTGAATCGTTTCTAACTGTTCTTGTTGCTTTTTCTGTTTTTGCAACGAATTTTCTAAATTATTAATTGTTTCCTTTTGTTCTTGCAGCAACTCCTCTTCTACTTCTGGTTCAGATTTTTGTCTGTATTTAAAGGTCTTACTTTTCGCACTTTTATTTCCATTAACCGCATCATTATCAAGTACTTGAAAATAAAGTTCATAATTAACTCCTTTTTGCAACCTCAATCCATCAGGAAATTGATAAAAAAATGTTTGAATGTTTTCTTTAGTTATCTCAATGTCAGAACTTTGTGTTTTATTTTGATTTTCTTCATCATAATATATCAATTGTAATTTACGTAAACCGTAATCATCAGAAATCTGACCCGCAAATTGTGCAACTCCTCTAGAAATACTATCAATATTTGAGGTTACAGAAATTAAAGGGTTTTCATCTTTTACAACATCCACAGAAAACTGTAAACTCTCAAAATCTTTTAGATGTTTATTGGATGACGAAATTTGATACCTCAAAGCATCTTGAATCCTTTTTGTGTGTTCAAATTTATTATTTAACAAACTTTTAAAAGGTTCTCTTTTTTGATTGCTGATAAAAGCCACAGCATTTGTTTTTGAAGTTGCTACTTTCCAAGTAATATTCGTTCCTTCGGGAACTGTTAAATTTCCAGAATTCTGTAGAGTTTCATTACTCCTAACCAAATAAGAAGGATAGTTCAAATCCAAAGAAATATTTTCAATTGTTGGTGTACCCATCATATTAATCTGGTAATCCTGAGATTGCATTTCGTTTGCTTCTAGATAAAAACTGAT
>JBNMNM010000419.1:0-3073 GCA_051275585.1 bacterium
ATTAGAGTGTTTCGATTTATTAGATAAATGCACCCACCACTCTTTAGAACCTAAGATATAGGATTTCTTCCATTTACGTCCCTTAGCTCTTGAATTATTAAAGTCATAGATAAGACCAGACTGAACCTACAGCAGCATCAACTCTCCCTAACCGTAGCATTTTTATTGCTTGAGAGTAGTTTGAGACGGAATGTTTTTTAAGTTTTTTATCTCGATCAAATCTTTTTTGAAAGTTAGCTTTATGAAGTATCGCAATTGATCGAAATCGATAAAGGTCTTCATATCGTTTAATAGATTTACCTTTTCTAAATAGGATAACTACCCTTGATAAAGAAATTTTCCCAATATAATTGACCTTTCTTTTTAATGATTGATTTTTGAAAATAATAGCCAAGTCCATCTCTCCTGTTTTCATATTCTTTAACACACGAGCATAGGGATCATATTTTATCTTGATTTTAACGCCTAACTCTTTTTCTAACATTTTGTAGAGATTAGTAACTGATCCTTTTTGTGTATTTTTTAACGAAGGGTCAGCAAATGGAGGGAATGCAGGCAGTCCAGCCTTTAGTATAATATCAGCTCCAAAAATAAAAGGAGTAGGAAAACAGAATAAAAGAAAAACTATTAGTTTACGCATAACAAACCAGAGAGAATCTTAATTCTTAATTAAGAGTATTCACAAAAAATTAGACAAATTATTACACAGGATCATTCTTCTTGTGAAGAAATAAAGTTTATCTTTGTAACCTTGTTGATATAATATGTTATATTGTAACCGTTTTTATTATGAAGCCTAGAACTCCAATTGCAATGCTTAACCTTATCCAACAAGTCAGGACAGTTTTTTCCTTTACAATGTCAAAGAAGATTTGTGCTCTGGAGCTTGTAGCTATGGATGTCCGAACAAATTATTGGAGTATTTAGATATGCAGTTTGTAGGGTGGGAAGGACGAATCAATAATGGTGAAATCCCAACTCTTGCAAATGTTAATAAATTAGCAAAAACTAGCAAAAAGATATATTTTATTTTGAAAAGGAATAATTTAGTGGAGGATGTTGAGTTCTAATAAACATCCTCTTTATAAGATGAAACAAGTAGTCTAAAGAATAAATGCTGGAATAAATTTCTTTTAAATTAAAAGAAAAACTGAAATAAATCACCTATTCTAAAAACTAGAATCAGGCAAAATAATATTTAATTACTGACTGAATGGATAATTAAATATAGGGTAGGAACCCAGAAAATTACCTTCTAATAGCATAGCTAAGATGAGCGTTAATATTTTTCTGAATAGAGTGTCTAAAAAACTTAACTCGCAAAAAATAACCACTAGAAGAAATTTTTCTAGATGCCTATATCATCTTCTCTGAATTCTTTAGTTAACCATCTTTTCTGAGTTCTTTAGTGAATTATCTTCTCTAAATTTTTTAGTGAAGAAACCAAAAAATTGGGATTTCACTAAATTCTTGTGATAAACTTTATTTTATCCAAATTATCAGTAACTTTGATGCTAAATGACGAAAGTGCTATTTTTAAATTAACCTTTTTATAAATGTGGTTTTCGCTGGTTATTGCTGAATTCGATCATCGAATGAATATGCAATACAAATGTAAATAGTAGAGAATAAGTAAGTGTTCTTTAATAGCAAAAGATATAAATGTCAAAAACGTATCAAACGAAATACAAAGTAGGTCAAGATAATATTCAAAAGTGGGGAATGGATGCCCATCACCCAGTATTTGTAATTTCAGCAATAATCGTTCTTTTATTTGTGATTGGAACTTTAATGTTTCCAACTGATGCAAAAGTCGCATTTGCTGGTGCAAAAAATTGGTCAATCAAGAACTTTGATTGGTTTTTTATTGTCTCTTGTAACATTTTTGTTGTTTTCTCCATTGCCTTAATCTTTTTACCAGTTGGTAAAATCCGATTAGGCGGAGTGGATGCCAAGCCTGAATTCAGTAGGATGTCATGGTTTTCCATGTTATTTGCTGCGGGAATGGGAATTGGACTAATGTTCTGGAGTGTTGCAGAACCTACCGCTTACCTTACTGGTTGGTATGGAACACCATTAAACGTCGTAAAAAACACACCTGAAGCTGCAAGACTTGCAATGGGTGCAACGATGTTTCATTGGGGACTTCATCCTTGGGCAATCTATGCGGTTGTTGGATTAGCATTAGCTTTTTTTAGTTTTAACAAAAACCTGCCATTAACAATACGTTCTGTATTTTATCCTTTGATGAAAAACAGGACTTGGGGATGGTTTGGCCACTTCATTGATATCATTGCTGTGTTAGCGACTATCTTTGGTCTAGCAACCTCTCTAGGTTTTGGTGCTAAACAAGCAAGTGCAGGGTTACACTTTTTGTTTGGTCTTCCTGATACTATTAATGTTCAGATCGCAATCATTATTGGAGTTACATCCCTTGCGATTATATCAGTAGTTCGAGGACTGGATGGCGGTGTTAAAATCCTCAGTAATATTAATATGGTGATTGCTTTAGTATTACTAGCATTTGTTATTGTCATCGGGCATGGATTTTCCATTTTTTCATCGATCTATACAACTACGAGTGCTTATATTGAGAACTTAATCCCTCTTAGTAATTGGATTGGTCGTGATGATAAAACGTTCTATCATGGTTGGACGGTCTTCTATTGGGCTTGGTGGATCTCTTGGTCTCCATTTGTTGGAATGTTTATCGCTAGAATCTCAAAAGGTCGTACTGTTCGGGAATTTCTTGTATCTGTTCTCTTAGTTCCTACTTTGTTCACCATTCTTTGGATGAGTGCCTTTGGAGGAGCAGCGTTAACACAAGTTCAAGCAAAAATTGGAAAGTTATCAGGAGGGATTTCAAAGGTATCTTTGGCTCTATTCCAGATGTTAGAAAATCTACCACTATACCAAATTACTTCCTTTATCGGAATTATTTTAGTGTTAGTCTTTTTTGTAACTTCTTCAGATTCTGGTTCTCTTGTTGTTGATAGTATCACCGCAGGAGGAAAATTAGATGCACCAGTACCTCAAAGAATTTTTTGGGCAGCGATGGAAGGATTAATCGCAG
>JBNMNM010000420.1:0-3056 GCA_051275585.1 bacterium
TCTGATAATTTAAATCTAGTACCTGAGATATTGTGTTTACCAATAGAGTTTTAGCTAATCCTGGAACGCCAACGAGTAAGCAATGTCCATTGCTGAAAATGGAAATTAATACCTTTTTGATAATTTCATCCTGACCATATATTTTCTTCCTGATTTCTGCAGTTAGTTTTTGATAATCTGCTTGCAGGGCATTTGCGGCTTCTACTTCAGTTTTAAAATTCATAGGATTCATTATTTAATATTGCCGTTAATAAATCAGACACAGCATTGGCTGTGTCTGAGAATAATATCGGTATTTTATTTATTTTATCCAGCCTTTGAATCGGAAATTAGCATTTTTAAAGGAGTCGTCAACATGAACGTATGTCTTGTTTTGTTTCTCCGAGATCCATTTGTTTAGAATTTTTTGTTGTTTTTTATTTGTCAGCATATTTTCAAATATACTCCAGTCATCAGATAAATTGGCTTTATGCGCTTTTGTCTCCGATTTAATTTTAATCACTTTGTAAGCATCCTTGCCTTGTGTTACATCTAAAAAAGTTGAAGATAATTCATTTAATTTTAGATCATTTGTTGTCTTAGCTACAGCAGGAGGAAGTTGATCTCTTTCGAATTTGGAAGTGCCAGTGTAAGGATTTACAATTAATCCACCGTTATTTCTAGTGTCTTCATCATCAGAGAAAAAATAAGCAGCCTGATCAAAATCCATTTTATCTTCACGAACTAAGTTGGCAATACTATCCAATTTAAAGATGGTTGCAGTTCTTTTTTCAGTTTCAATTTGAGGTTTTAAAAGAATATGTCGAACATTAATACGTTCCCCTTTTCGATCTATTAACTGAATAATATGAAAGCCAAATTCTGTTTCAACAATTTTAGAAACTTTATCTGTCTTTAAATTAAAAGCAACATTCGCAAATTCAGGAACTAATCCTGATCTAGGCATATAACCAAGTTCACCACCTTTTTGTGCACTTCCAGGATCTTCAGAATAAAGTACAGCAATTGTCGCAAAGCTATCTCCATTTATTACTCTTTCACGGTATCCTCTTAACTTGTTTCTGATTCTGTCTTTTTCATTATCAGTTATTTTCGGATATTTTACAAGTTGTTGAATTTGAAGTTCTCCTGGAATAGTTGGCAAGCTATCCTGAGGAATTGACTTGTAAAATTCTCTAACTTCAGCAGGAGTGATGTGAATGTTCTTCGTGATATCAGCTTGCATTTTTTCTTTGATACGTTCATCGCGGGTGTCATCACGAAGATCGTTTTTCATATCAATAATGCTTTTATTGAAATATTGTTCCAGTTTTTCTTTTGACCCAATACGTTGAATATACATCTCCATCTTACGTTCCAGTTGATCTTCAACTTCCTGATCCGTTACCTCGATACTATCAACTTGTGCTTGGGCAATCATTAATTGTTGAATCAAAAGATCTTCAAATATTTCGGTTTTTAAATCTACGCTACCCGAAGTGTATCCTTGAGCTTGGAAGCTTAAAAATCTGTTTTCAACATCCGATTTTAGAACCACTTGATTCCCAACAACAGCAATTACTTTATCTACCATATTATCTTGAGCATTGGCAGAAAAGGCACCAATTAAAATCAAGGCTAAAAGAGTATTGAATTTTTTGAAAATGTTATGCATATTTTATGGATTAATAAATTTTGAATTTGTTTTTGGATTCAGCATCTCTGTAAATGTTTTCTTCCAAATTTTTAATAAACTGAATTTTACGTTTGTTTAATAATATTTTTTTAATGTCTTCCTTTACAAAAGGTAAGGGAGCAAGATTATTTTTTAATTCAAATTCCTCAATCTTTATAAAGTAATGATGTGTGGAATCGCTTGTTTCATAATGCTTTGTCCTCCTCAGGAATCGATCTTCGTTACTTCTGTTGCCCGGAAGTTTATTCAATAGTTCCTGCGCATAAATCCAACGATCGCTAAAATTATCAAATTTTGTGGCATTTTGAAAACAGTAATCCTCTAATTCATCCCAATCGTCTTCTTTTTCTGATTTATAAAGCTTTTGAATCTTCTTAAGGTTGGGAACTGGTATTGGTACTTTAATATACAAAGCCTTAACAATATTTCTGATCAAAATAAAATTAGCAGAGTAATCTTTGTAATAGTTCTCAATTTCAAATTGACTGATAAGCGTGTCAATCTTTTGCTCGATTAACTGTTGCTGGTATTTGTGAATAATAAGTGATGATCTGTAATCTTCAACCATCTTGCTAACATCCTTTTCTTCTTCAGTTAAATTAAGTTCAGCTTTTGAAATGATTAGTTGTTTCTTGATCCACTGACGTGTATAATTTTCAGCAATAAGAAGACTGTCCTCTTTATTAGTGCCGTCTTTTATAATGTCACTAATTGTACTCAAATAAAGAATTTTGTCATTTACTTTTGCAACAGGCTTGTCATCCTTTGTTTTATTCTGATTACAGGAATAAAAAATTACAACAAGTATTAATAGTAAAGAATATTTAGTCATTTTGTTGTTGAACAATTTTGTTTAATGTCGATTGTGAGATTTCAATTTTGTAATTTTCACGCAATTGATTTTCCCATGTCCCTTTTAAATGCATTTTATAATCAAAAGCCACTTGCTGTTTAATGCTTTCGAAATTACTATTTTCATTATACCTATTTCTCTGATTCTGATAGAATTCCAAGAAGCCTGAGTTGTCGTTTTTTGCAGGTAACCAAACGTTTTGTTTTGTAATGCTAAAAACTAATACTCGGTTTTCATAATTCTGAATCAAATTTGTGAGATCATTATTACTCTCGAGTGATTTTTTTTTGTAGAAGGCTAAGATACTATTGTTTGAGAAATTATCGTAAATTCGGTTGATGTATTCGATAAAATTTTCATAAATATCTTTTGACGCTTGCTGGCTAAGATAATTGGCAAAATCTTCCTGCGAATATTCCTTTCCATCTATTGAAAATAGTGGATCCCATAAGTCGGCATATGCGTAATCCAAAATAGAATAAAAATTAGAAAGAAGTTCTCGGTTTTCTTTAAATTGATAGTCTTTTT
>JBNMNM010000421.1:0-3055 GCA_051275585.1 bacterium
GGAGGACCTCAAGAAAATGCAAAAAGGGCTGGAACTGAGAATCTTGCAGGAATTACGGGTTTTGCAACAGCACTTGAACTTTGCCAAGAAGAAAAAAGTAAAGAGAATCATCGTTTACAAAAATTACGAGATTCTTTAATTCAATCAATACTGACAACAATTCCTGATTCATACTTAACAGGAGATCTAAAGCAACGTCTTCCTGGACATGCAAGTTTTGTCTTTAAGGGAGTTGATGCTGATAGTATTTTGATGCATTTAGATTTAGCAGGAATTTCTGCTTCAAGTGGTAGTGCTTGTAATACTGGAATGCCAGAGCCTAGTAACGTATTACTTGCAATGGGAATTGAAGATACTTTAGCACTAAGTGCTTTACGATTAACATTAGGAAGAAAAACAACTCCAGAGGAACTTGAAACGGTTGTTTCTGTTCTAAGTAAAACTATTCAAAAGCTTCGTAGGAATTAGGGTTAATGATGAAAGATAATTCAGAAATAAGAGTTGTAATTGCAATGAGTGGTGGTGTTGATAGTTCTCTCGCAGCTGCATTATTAAAAGAGCAAGGATATGATGTTATTGGTATGATGCTAAGGTTATGGTCAGAAGAAGGGCCAGCATCAAATCGTTGCTGTACTCCAGATGCTGTTGAAGATGCTCGATACATTGCAAACATGCTCGATATCCCTTTTTATGTTCGAGATTATAAAGATGAGTTTCGTTCTGTTGTAGTAGATTACTTTATTGACTCACATGCACAAGGAATCACACCAAATCCATGCATTATTTGTAATGAAAAAGTGCGATTTGGAACCATGCTAGATGAAGCAATCTCATTAGGAGCTGATTATCTTGCTACAGGACATTATTGTATTACAAAGAAAGATGCAGATGGAAATAGTGAATTGCATCGAGGAAAAGATCCATTAAAAGACCAAAGTTATATGTTACATCGACTTAGTCAACGTCAGGTTTCACACTGTATGTTTCCATTAGGTGAGTATACTAAACCTGTTGTAAGAAAAATGGCAGAAGAAAGAAAACTTCCTGTGTTTAATCGTCCAGATAGTCAGGATTTATGTTTTATTGGAGATCAAAATCATAGGAATTTTTTACAACGTCATGCTCCACATATTTTGAAGAAAGGATCGATTGTAAATACAAAAGGAGAAAAATTAGGTGAGCATAATGGAATTCAAGGTTATACAATTGGACAACGTCGAGGATTAGGGGTTGCCGCACCTGAACCACTATATGTTCTTGATTTTGATCATGAAAAAAATACTGTGATTGTGGGGACAGCTTCAGAAAGAGGACAAAGTAGTTTAATTGCAAAAGAGGTTTCTTATGTATCAGGAAATCCACCACAAGAAGCAATTCAAATTATAAGTAAAACTCGTTACTCAGCTAAACTATTACCAGCAACACTTGAACCATTAGAGAATGGTAAAGCTCGAATTGTATTTGATGCATCATTACCAAATATTGCTCCTGGACAATCTGTTGTTTTTTATCAAGATGATCATGTACTTGGTGGCGGTTTTATTGAATCTTCGAAAAGATAATGAATATGGAAACTTTAGAAATATTACAGCAGTTAGCAAAACATCAGATTTATGTTTTTTTTCTTCACAAACAACGTTTTCATAATCCTTTAGTAGCATCTCAATTAGAAGCTATTGAGAATTCCTCTTTTTGGAATGATTCTGATGTTCAAAGTTTTATCAATGAGTACCTTCCAAATCAGATTCAAACTTTAAAAAAAGGAATTTATTTTCCAACACCAATTGTTCAAGAGAAAAAGAAAACAGGTGAGTTTTCAGCCTCAGTTTGTGATAAATTTTATTATCAACTGATTGCTGTTGATACAGGTCAAAAATGGAGTTGGAAAGGACAAGAAATTATTTCAAAAGTGCAATCTCTTTTTTTAGAAAATTTACATTATGAAAAAGAAACAGAACTTTATTATATAGAGTACTGGGTCGATAAACGCTGGGATAAATGTTATTTGGATTGTGAGACAACGCCCATTATTGGAACTCAAATTGTTTTAGAAGGAGAGGATTGGGTAGAGTTACTTCTGAATAATGGAAAGCAAGATCAGCTGCTTCTAGACACTTTTTTTCTAGATAAAAAGGAGCAATTATTTTGTTCTACAGCAGAAAATGGAGTGATTCAATTAGGAAAAAACCCTCGATTTGCTCTACTGTCTGAAGTCCAAGATGATGGACAATCAATTAAAATTGGAGAGAAACTTTATCCAATTCAAATCAAATGATTCCTTGTGTAGCAATGCCAGATATGGAAGAAATAATCGTTAGTCAACTTTATGTATATCCAATTAAATCTGCTCAGGGAATTGCTCTTACAGAAGCAATTGTTGGTAAAAAAGGTTTTCAGTATGATCGAAGATGGATGCTTGTTGATGAAAATGGCTCCTTTTTGAGCCAAAGAAAATATCCTCAAATGGCTTCACTTGAAGTTCAATTTGCGGGTGAAGGTTTAAGTGTTTCTGCTCCAAATATGAGTAGTCTACTGATTCCTTTCGAACCAATGACTAAAGAATTATTAGACGTTCAAGTTTGGGATGATATTGTTTCAGCCGTTATTGTTGGAAATGATAGTAACGTATGGTTTTCTAAATTTTTAGGTATTAAAAGTCAGCTAGTATTTTTTCCTGAGGAAGAATTTCGTCAAGTTGATCAAGAATATGCAGAACCTCAACATGGAACTGGATTTAGTGATGGTTTTCCTTTCCTTCTAATTTCAGAAGCATCATTAGATGATTTAAATTCTCGTTTAGAAGAACCAGTTACAATGGAACGATTTCGTCCTAATATTGTTGTACAAGGTTGCAATGCTTTTGAAGAAGATTTTTGGAAAGAGGTTCAAATTGGAAATATTACATTTTCTGTTGTCAAACCATGTTCACGTTGTATTATTACAACTCTTGACCCTAAAACTGGTAAAAAAATAGGAAAGGAACCATTAAAAACATTAAGCTCTTATCGAAAAGTTAAAAGCCAGGTTTATTTTGGTCAAAATATTGTGCAACATA
>JBNMNM010000422.1:0-3040 GCA_051275585.1 bacterium
TAAGTTTGGTTCACAATAATCATGGTTCTGTTTCTTTCCTCAAGGCTTGTTCGGGATAGGGACAAAAATTCATCTCCACCCAAGCCTTTGGCTATGGATGGAGAATTCTTTTTGAGCATGTTAAAGCTTACTTAGGAGAGGATTTAGTTGATGCTTAAACTTGAAAATATCCAAACCTTTTATGGTAATATTCAAGCTCTAAAAGGAGTAAGTTTAGAAATTAAAAAAGGTGAAATCATTACTTTGATTGGTGGGAATGGAGCTAGAAAAACAACGACATTGATGTCTATTTCGGGACTTGTTCCACCACGAATAGGAAAAATTACCTATAATGGCATTGATATCACAAAAATGAGTGCTGCCCAAATTGTTGCAATGGGTATCATTCAAGTTCCAGAAGGTCGGCGGATTTTTCCTGATTTTAGTATTTTAGAAAACCTTGAAATGGGTGCCTATTTAAGAAATGATAAAGCTGGAATTGCTAAAGACCTAGAGTATATTTTTCATCTCTTTCCCATTTTAGAAATACGAAAGAAGCAGGCAGGTGGAACCTTAAGTGGTGGTGAACAGCAAATGCTTGCCATTTCACGAGCCTTAATGGGACGACCAAAGCTTCTGTTACTTGATGAACCCTCCTTAGGTTTAGCCCCAAAAATTATTCGGCAAATTTTTGATATTATCAAACAAATCAATAAAGAACAGAAAACCACAATTTTTCTTGTAGAGCAAAATGCAAATCTTGCGTTAAAGTCTGCACATCGAGGATATGTAATGGAAAATGGTGTAATTACTCTTCAAGATTCAGCTCAAAACCTACTTGTAGATGAAGGAGTAAAAAAAGCCTATCTTGGTTTTTGACACTTTTTAGAAAGAATTCTTTATTAGGAATGCTCCTTTAAAAATTTCTTCCTTCAGGTGGAAGAGTCAAACAATCAGGATTTAGTCGTGAAGAAGTTCGATATGCAATGACAGAAATGATAGAACCGAAACTTTTAGTAGATTAATTCTCAAATATTTGAATATTTCTCTTTATTTTTATCAAAAAATAGGGTTTTAAATGCAAAATTTCAAATTAATTCTTCATTGTCATAGCTAAAAAAAAGGAATACATCATCTTAGAGTCTTGTGCAAAATCTGATCAACTAAGGTGAGAGCAAAAAACTAATGTTACTTGGTAACTATACAAAAGAGTCATTGATTTCTCTTGATGTTTCTGGACGAAATAAACATGAAGTTCTAGTGAGTTTGGTAAAAACTCTGAATGAAACGATTCAAGTTCCAGACCTTGAAAAATTAATTTCTTTGTTAAGTGAGCGTGAACAGATTTCTACTACAGGTATAGGTTATGGTGTCGCAATACCTCATTGTCGAACTCCTGATGTTAAAACTCTTCATATTGTGATAGGAAGAAGTATTGTTCCTATTGATTATAGTGCTTCTGATGGAAGACCTGTGAAGTTATTTTTTCTAATTGTAGGACCAGAACATTCAACAGGCGAACATTTAAAAGCATTAGCAAAAATAGCACGACTAACAAAAAATCCAAAAATTCGAAACCAATTGATGGATATTGAATCTGTACCTGAATTTTTAGAATATATTCATGAAACAGAGAAAAATTATTAATTTTATACAGAGTTTATAGTTCTACAATGATAGAAAAAAATGAAATTGAAGAGAAGCAAGATCAGACTTCTATTGTTGTAATTACACATGGTGATTTTGCTGAGAATATTTTATCTGCGGCAGAATTTATTTTAAAAGAACCCAGAAAAGCCATTCCTATAGGATTAGGGTATATTCAAACTCATGATGAACTTAGTGAAATTGTTAAAAAGACAGTTGAAAGTAAGCTACGATCTCAGAAGGTTATTATTTTAACTGATATGTTTGGTGGAACCCCAAGTAATTTGAGCATCCCCTTCCTAATTAAAGGACAAGTTGAAGTAATTACAGGCCTTAATTTGTCAATGTTACTTTATGCTTTGTCTCAAGTTGATAAGAAAAGCTTTAATGATTTATCGGAAGGTATTAAAGATGCTGGACGACGAGCTATTCTTGTTGCAGGTGATTTACTAAGCTAATAGAAATATGGAATCATTAAATTATCTTTGTCCTAACTGCCAAAAAATTATTGAAGTACGTAGGACTTCTAAATACAAAAAAGCGTCATTAATGAGTCGGGTTGTAGCCAGGCTAATTGATTTACTTGTAGTCTTATTGATTGCACTCGCTTTTCAAAAAATCCTTTATTTAAACTCTTCTGTAAATATTGTATTTGGACTGTGGGTATATAACGTAGTTGCAATTTTATTTGGTGGAAATACCTTAGGGCGATTAGTTTTATCGACTTATCTTTATACTTCTTTTAAGAACTCATGGAATACAAAAGGACTACTGATTATTCGGGAAACCTTATTTATGTTCTTATTTCCGCTAATTGTACTATGTTTTCCATTTTCTTCTAAAAGACTACTTCACGATCGGATTACAAAGGTACAAGTTTTTTCTACGGATAAATAGTGAATATTATAAGATGCCCTATTCATGGATCAATTCATTTTAATGATCGAGAAAAGGCTCTTATTGATAATCCTTTTTTTCAACGGCTACGATTTGTATCTCAGTTAGGTTTTGCTAATTTAGTGTATCCTGGAGCAGTACATAATCGATTCTCTCATTCATTGGGAGCAATGCACCTTGCAGGGCGAATTTTTGAGCAACTATCAGAGTATGGTAATACTCCTTTAAACAATTTTTACTCTGATCATGATTTAGCCTATTTTCAGCAATTAATTCGTTTTACTGCTCTTTTGCATGATATTGGACATCCTCCATTTTCTCATACTGCGGAATCTGTTCTACCTTTAACTTCTCAATTAGAACTTCCAAAACGTCTCCAACCTGAAGTAGTTAGGCAAGCAACACACGAAGATTTTTCAATTGCGATTGTTTATAAGCTTGCCCAAAAACCATATCAACTACTTTCAAAGGAAGAAGCAAATGATATTATTGTTCTTCTTAAAGGAGAAATTCCAAG
>JBNMNM010000423.1:0-3027 GCA_051275585.1 bacterium
TAATGTCCAGCTAATTCGATGAAGAGATTGTTCTTCTCCCATATTGGAGTCTGCACTGCTGGATAAGACCATTTTTCCGTTCTCAAAAACTCCTTTTAATAGCAGATTATTTCCGTTTTTATCAACCCAAATTTGTTGCCATTGGCCAATTTTAGCATTGTAAAAGCTATAGCTGGTGCCTGTAAAACTTTCCTTTTCGGATACCCAATTTTCTTGTAACAGATGACCATCTTGCAGTAGATTAACCGTGTTGTGACCTACAAGTTCATCATTGGTATAAACGTCCCATTCTCCCAACCAAAAATCGAATAGCCGATGTTGAGAAGTATCATTGTTAGTAATCGAATTTTGAGAAAAGGAGACAAAATAAAATAGAATAAAAATGGGTAGAAGAAAATGTTTCATGATGCAATTTTTGGATGTGAAACACAAAATTAATGTCAAAAAATCTCGTGAGGATTATTCTTCCAAATAAGTTAAGCAACGTTCCAATCTATTTTTTAATTCGACAGCAAATGGCTGTAATTCTTCGTTTTCTATTACATTAAAAGCAGCTGTTGGATCCATTATAGAAATGTCAACATGACCATTATCTTGTTCAATTACAGTTACATTACATGGCATCATAATACCAATTTGATCCTCAACCTGAAAAGCTTTGTAGGCAAAAGATGGGTTGCATGCACCCAGAATTCGGTACTTTTTAAAATCTACGTCTAGTTTTTCTTTCAGAGTAGCTTTTACATCAATATCGGTTAATATTCCAAATCCTTCGGTTTGAAGCGCTCTGGTAACACGGTCAATGGCATCGTCGAACTTAAAATTCGTACTTAGGCGGATAAAATAACTCATAGTCATAATTATTTAGGTGTAAATTAATGGCATTGCAACATTTAAGGCATTCATTAAGTTATGAAAAAATGCGTAAACTGTAAAAAATAAAAACAACGACTAGATATTCTGATCGTATTTTGTTTTGTTATATTTTCTTCTTGGTGAGAGTTCACATGCTTTTATTAAAAACCATATCAGAAGTGAGAATGCAAGAATCCTTACATATCCTAATACCGGCTCATATTCAAGTCCAAGTGGCCCCGGCACATAAGTGGTAAGCATTATTATACTGAGAGGAATGAAAATAAGCATCAATACAATGAGAATAATTGCTGCTTCCTTGTTAACTCTTCTAATTAAGAGACCAACCCCGCAAACCAGTAATACAAATCCTAAAATAGTAACTAGTTCGTATGTTGAGTTTGAAATGGAGGAAAACATATGCTCAAAAGGTGTTGGAACGATTATGTGCATGGCTCCAACCGATATAAAGCCGATTCCATAAGCAAAACGCAGTCGATCATTTCCAGAAAATTTCATGAGGTACTTGCTGAAGCGGGAGGTGACCCACACCAAAACATATGAAATTAAAATGACAAGCAAAAATAACATTGGCTGAGTATTAAAAGGTACATGGTTTACAATCAATATACGAATTTGATATTTCGCCTGCAAGTGGCTGAGTCTAAAACTTTATGGTGTTAAATGTAAAAGACCACATTATTGAAATGTGGTCTTTTATAGTTGATTTGTAATTATTCATTTTATTATTATTTTTTTGCCTTACTTGTAATTATAACAACACCATTTTTAGCTTTTTCACCATACTTTTCAATTGCATGCTCACCTTTTAGTACATCAATGCTTTCAATATCATCAGGATTAATTTTATCTGCTTTTTTTGCAGATGTTTTTTTCCCATCAATAATGTATAAAGGATTGTTGATTGATGCTCCCTTAATTTTTATAATAGGTTCATTTTTCGAATTTTTAGGTTTCGTAGAAATTTCAATAACACCATGTTTAGCTTCTTCACCATACTTTTCAATCGCAAGTGCATCTTTAATTACGTTTATGCTTTCAATGTCATTTTTGTCAAGTTGTTTTATGTTCTGATCGGATAGTATTTTACCGTCAACCACATAAAGAGGATGTCCTTTTTTCCAATTATTGCCATATCCTACAACAGTTATAGGATCAATATTTTTCATATTTCCATATCCTAACACCACAACCTCATCAATTTTAGCTGAATGAGATGCTCCTTTTTTAGTAGGATTTTGTGATTTGGTGTCGATTAGAATCACTCCATTTTTTGCTTCCTCACCATACAATTTAATTGCCGAATCATCTTTGAGAACACTTATGGAAGCAATTTTGTTTGGCGATATTTGATCCATTTGTGCACGAGTTATTTTTTCGCCATCTAAAATAATAAGTGGTTGTTTACTAGAATCTTCATCCGAAATAGAACGAAACATAATTCCGCTTTGCTTGGGTATTCTATAACCTGTTCTAACGCCCCGTAAGGGTATTAGTGAGCGAGACAAAATTCCGTTTTGTTTGGGTGTTTTATAACTTGTTCTAATAGTACGTAAGGGTGTTGTTGAATCTTGATGAAAAATTCTTGTAACTAACTCAGGAGAGTCATAGTTAAGAGAACTTGTTGGCTGATTTTTTATTCTCTCTTCCAATTCTTTGCGATATTCATCAGAATTAACTTTTTTAATATGTTCCTGAATTCTTGTCTTACTTTCTTTAATTTGCTTATTTATTTTTTCCTGAAACTCCGGAGACTCAATTTTTTTCAGTTGTTGTTGAATGTTCTCACGTTGTTCTTTCATTCTGTTCTCAAATTCTCCTGACTCGAATTTTGCCCTATGTTGTTCTAGAGATTCCTTCGCGTCTTCAAGCTGTTTTTTTAGTTGATCTTGAAACTCCTTTGAATTCATTCGTTCAACAGTTTCCTTAAGTTTTGTTTTAATTTGTTCTTTTTCCTTCTTATTTAATTCAGTATTCAACTCAATTTCCTTCAAGTGATTTTCAAGTTCTCGTTTTTGCAATTCTTGTTCCCTTGCGAAATTTCCACCGGAAAATTCTTTTAATTGTTTATCGATTTCAATTCGATGTTCTTTCATTTCATTTTGGAACTCAACGGAATTAAAATCAAGATCTTTTAATCCTTCCTGAAGC
>JBNMNM010000424.1:0-3019 GCA_051275585.1 bacterium
TTAGGCTTTTTTAAAAAAGGTAGTGATGATGGACAGGTAATGGTGGAGCTGAAAGCTCCTGATTCCAAAGAATTGGATGAAGCGTCAAGCCAACTTTGGAAATACCTTGAACACTCCAATGCAAAATGGGGAATAGTCACTAACTTCAATGAAGTTCGTTTTTATAATTTCTCGCAAAGAGCATCAAAATATCAAACTTTCTATTTTGACGTGCCAGAAAAACTTTTAGAGAAAAAATCTTCTTTAAAAGAAAAAAAAGAACTTCTCAAATTTATATATCTATTAAAAAAAGATCATCTTCTTTGCTTTGATAATAATCCATCTGTCACTGAGAAATTGCTCACTGTACAACGTGAAGAAGAGATAAAAATTGAGAATGAATTTTATCTTAAATATAAGCAATTACGGATTGAACTGATTAATGAGATTGAAGATCTAAACCCTGTATACAAAAAAAATAAACCAGAAACTGTAAACCTTGCTCAAAAAATTCTTGATCGCTTTATTTTTGTCTGGTTTTGTGAAGACTCAAGAGAACAATTAATTCCTGAGAATCTTCTTACACGAATGATTGAAAGTGCTTCCAAAGATGAGTTTATTGAAGAGTATGACATTTGGAATAAAATTCTGAGTCTATTCACAGCGGTTGATAGGGGGGGTGCATATGGAATTAATTTTGGATTTAATGGAGAGTTGTTTAAACCTGATAAAAGAATTGATAACCTGAAGCTTTCCAATTCATTTATTACAGGGAAAATATACCCGATAGGAAAAGTTTATGACTTTGGGCATGAGCAGGAATTAAGTGTTAATATTTTAGGTCATATTTTTGAGCAGTCCATATCTGACTTGGAAGAACTAAAGTCTGAAATGAAAATTGATGTAAAACAGGGAAAAAGAAAACGTGACGGAGTGTTTTATACTCCTGAATACATTACACACTATATTGTTGAGCAGACGATAGGTGATTGGCTTCAGGAGCAAAAAAAACGTATTGGATTTGAAGAACTCCCAGCATTAGACGAACGTATCCTGATAAAAGCTCGGAAGAAAAAGTGGGGTACTGGTAAAACTGGAAATTTCAAGAAAAATATTCGACTGACAAAAGAAATAAAAAGTAAGCTTGAAAAACAAATTAATAATGACTCGATTACTCAGAAGCTTTCATTAATGAAGGATTCTTTTAAATCAAAAGAAGATTTAAACAATGCCCTGAACATACTTTTTTCACCTGAAGAGTATACGGAATACTCAAATATAATTCTTCAATTTGCATCAGAAAAAACTAAAGATGCACAGGATTTTGATGTGTGGGCTGCTCATCTTGAATTTTGGGAGAAATACCGTGAAATCCTGACTGGAATCAAAGTGCTTGATCCAGCTTGTGGTTCTGGTGCTTTTCTTGTGCAGACTTTTAACTTCCTTCATGCACAAGGCGAGAACGTTAATATGTGGTTAGAAGAATTAACGGGGGAACTCACCATATTAGATCTTGATAAAGGGATTCTTGAAAATAATATTTATGGTGTTGATATTAACAGTGAGTCCGTCGAAATTTCTAAACTTTCTCTTTGGCTGAAAACGGCGAATAAACAAAAAAAACTTACTAATTTGAAAGACCATATCAAACAGGGGAATTCTCTAATTGATGATCCGAAAGTTGCGGGAAATCTGGCTTTTGATTGGAATAAAGAGTTTCCTGAGATTATGAAGAAAGGTGGATTTGATATTGTAGTGGGGAACCCTCCTTATGTTAGGCAGGAATTATTTTCATCTTTCAAACCATATTTTGAGAAAAAATACCATGAAATTTATCATGGAATGGCCGATTTATTTGTTTATTTTTTGGGTCGTGGAAAATCGGTATTGAAAAACAACGGTATGCTGTCTTATATCATCCCTAATAAATGGATGAGGGCGGGTTACGGAGAAGAGTTAAGGAAGTGGCTAAAGAAAAATAACCTTTCATCTTTGATTGATTTTGGAGATTTACCAGTTTTTAGTGATGCCACTACCTATCCGTGCATTCTAGCTATGCAACCTGAGAATGAGAATGATCAAATTAAAATAACACAACCAGAAAGTCTTAACTTTTCTTCCCTTTCGCATTATGTAGCCCTGCATTCTTACCCTATTGCTAAAAATACACTTTCTGACAAAGGCTGGAGTGTTGAAAACTCAAATGTAACCAGTCTTTTGGATAAAATTAAATCAAAGGGAATTCCATTAGGGGAGTATGTTGACGGAAAAATTTTTTATGGTATTAAAACTGGTTTGAACGATGCTTTTGTAATTGATCAGGAGACTAAAGAAAGGTTGATAAAAGAAGACCCGAAAAGTGAAGAGATTATCAAGCCCTTTCTGGCAGGAAGGGAAGTAAAGCGTTACCATGTATTATCACCACAAAACCATGTTCTTTTTACAAGAAGAGGTATTGATATAGAGAAATATCCTGCCATTAAAAACTATCTGACTCAATTCAAAGAGAGGTTGGAACCAAGGCCTAAAGATTGGAAACCATCAAATTTAAATGAAAAATGGTCTGGACGAAAACCAGGTTCTTATCAGTGGTATGAAATACAGGATAATATTGCTTATTACCAAGAGTTTGAAAAACCTAAGATATTACTTCCTGATATTTCAAAAACTTCTAATTTCACGATAGATGAAGAGCACTCTTTTTATTGTGCTAATACCGCTTACATAATATCTTCTTCATCAAGAATATTGCTTAGCATTTTAAATTCAAAACTGGCTCTCTTTTTTTATACACAAATAGCATCGACTATTCGAGGTGGATATTTGAGATTTATTTATCAATATCTGATACAAATACCTATTTATAAAAAAAATATAAAAAATCCAGAAGAGATAAATACGGAATATCAACTAGAAAATTTTGTGAAAAACATTATTACTAATAACAATTCCATTCATCAAATTAATACCCTTTTCAATTCTCTTCTCCATTCGGATTTTACTATTAAAAAAACAACCAAAAATCTGAAAAATTGGCACT
>JBNMNM010000425.1:0-3012 GCA_051275585.1 bacterium
CGTTCAATTGTATCTAAACGGATTTTTTTGTAGCCTAGTTTTTTTGCCCAGATAATAAATTCTGTAATTAGTAATTTTCCAACGCCTTTTCCTTGTTGTTCTGGATAAACATAAAGCCGTTTCATTTCACAAATTTGTGAATCAATTTTTCGTAAACCTACACCACCTGCAAGTTTTTCACTTTGGTAAGCAATTAACATTACTCCATCAGGTGGAGAATACATTGTAGGAAGATCCTGAATCTCTTTTTCAAAATTCTGAAAAGAAAGATCCATTCCTAAAAATTGAGCATAATCTAGAATAAATTGTTTTGCGATGTAAAAGTCTTGTTCTGTTTGTGCAATTTTAAATTGAGTTTTCATGTGAAAAATTGCTCATGTTTAATCTTAAGCAGTAATACTTTGTATTTCTTCGATTTCTTCAATTTCTTCGTCTTGAAAAAAATCATAAAAATTTTGTTCACCAAAATCTTGAATTAAGTCTTGATCAAGTTTTTTAATTTCTAGAATTTCATTCATTAAAAGGTTATCTAAATCAGAACGAGTGGCTTCTTTTGTGATTAGTTGTTCAATATGAGAAATCTCACTTAAATCATTTATTCTCGACTGCTGAAAAGTTTTGCCTACTTCGCTAAGAACTTTTTTAAGTTCAAAGGCAGAACTATTTGGAGATAAACCTAAAGATGCTAAAAGATTTGTGATCTCTTCCTCAGGAGTGCCTTCTGGTAGAAATAAAAGTTGTGTAAGTTTTTGTAGTTGTAAATTGATCATCTTGCCTCATTTAAAATCATTGAATTTTTAAGGCAAGAATGCACATTTTTTACCATTTTTATCAGAGCATTAATAAAAATTAATTAAACACAATTGTTTTATTTCCATGAACAATGACTCGATCCTCTGCATGCCACTTAACTGCTCGTGCTAAAACTGTTCGTTCAATGTCTTTCCCTAATTCTACATGAGCTTTTACATTCTGACGGTGTGAAATACGAATTACATCTTGTTCAATGATAGGCCCTAAATCAAGTTCACTTGTAACATAATGAGCTGTTGCTCCAATTAGTTTAACTCCTCGCTCATAAGCTTGACGATAAGGATTTGCACCAATAAATGCAGGCAAAAATGAATGATGAATATTGATAACTTGGTTAGGGTAGTGTGATACAAAATTTGCTGTCAAAATCTGCATATAACGAGCAAGAACAACAAAATCAACATTGCCTTGTTTTAACAGTTCTAAGGTTTTTTGTTCTGCCTCTTCTTTTGTATCTTTAGTAACTGGAACTAAATGATAAGGAATACCAAAGTTTTCAACAGCTTTTTGAAGGTCTGGATGGTTACTAATCACCATTTCAATATCAATATATAATTCTTTTCTACTCCACCTCCAAAGCAGTTCTAAAAGAGCGTGGTCATATTTTGAAACTAGGATAGCAACTTTCTTTTTTTCAAATGAATAACTAATATTCCATTCCATTTGATAACGCTTTGCGACGGTTTCTTGGAAAGTTGATTCCAATATGCCTTTAGAAAGATCTAAGTTTGGAGTTTGGAATTCAAGCCGCATAAAAAAAGTTCCTTCTACTGGATCTGTGGAGTGTTGATCCAAAGAGGTAATATTTGCTCCATGATGGAAAAAAAAATTGGAAACAGCAGCTACAATGCCTGATTGGTCTGGGCAAGTAATGAGTAAACATGCACTTGCTTCTTTTCTTTCTTCCTTCATATTTTTAAACAAAAAATGAGTTATTAGTTAAAATTGAAAAATTTTTGTACAGGAATAGATTGTGGAATGGAAGTGGTTCTACAATATTTTATAATTAGAAAGAGAAAGAACCGAAAGATTTCTACCCTTTGATTCAAAAAGAGAAAAGTGATTCTTCGTGCAGTTTCCTAGTAAGTTTGTTAGATCTGTGAAAAATCTTTTTTATGAAGATATAATCTTAAAAATAGATCACTTGATAGGTTTACTAATGCATAATAAAATTGAACCTCCTTTTGTTGAAATTGGCAATGATCCTTTTCAAGAATTTCATCAATGGTTTGGAGAAGCAAAAAAAACAAATTTATCAAATCCAGATGCAATGACTTTAGCAACAGCAACTTCTGATGGAAAACCATCAGCAAGAACTGTATTGCTGAAAAAAATTAGTAGTGAAGGATTTTATTTCTATACAAACTATGAAAGTCGTAAATCGAAAGAATTAGTAGAAAACCCTTTTGCAACTCTTCTTTTTCATTGGGATGAATTACGACGACAAGTAATTATAGAAGGACAAGTTGTGAAGGCTGGCTTTGATCGTTCTAATGAGTATTTTCAGTCTCGACCTTTAGATAGTCGTCTTGCTGCTTGGGCTTCTCAACAAAGTCACCCTATTGATAATCGTGAAGCATTAGTTCAAAAATTAGAAGATGTGAAAGAAAGGTTTCCAGATGATAAAACACCATTACCACCATTTTGGGGTGGTTTTTATTTACTTCCTACAAGGTTTGAATTTTGGCTTGCAGGTGATTCTCGATTGCACCATCGAACGGTCTTTGAAAAAGAAGGCCATCAATGGAAGAAGTCCTTGCTTCAACCATAGAGTTACTATTCTTTGAATGTTAATGACAATTGAAGTCCATATTTTCTAGCAAGTGTTGAAAAGTATTGGCGAGAAATTCTTTTCGTGATTTCAATTGTTTTTGACTCATATTTTTTGATTACATTATTGAGCTGAGAATTAATCCATTGATCAATATCAATAGCCTTTCCAACTGAATTGACGGGTTGATAATCTTGATGAGTTGTCTCAATTAATACTGTTTTTCGATCAATTGAAATCTTTTGTGGAAGTGGTAAAGATACACTTAAAACTTTCTGATTTTTTTGTTGAATTATCTCAATTTTTGCTTGATCTAGCATATATCCATAAAAGACTTTTGCTTGGTCTTTCCGCACATAAAGATCATCACTCTGAATGATATTTTTCCTCTCATTTGTGAACACAATGCTATAACTTGCAATCAATTG
>JBNMNM010000426.1:0-3011 GCA_051275585.1 bacterium
TTCCTCAACTTTTTCTTTGATTGGAGAAATATTCTTGAGCATTTCTAAAGGTTGTTTTGCTATTGTTTTATGGATTTCTTCAACAGAAGATGCACCCTTATTAACTGCATCTTGAACTAGGTCTACTAATTCTGTTAGTTTACTCATGATGTCTCCTAAAATTGATAAAAAATTAAGAATCTAATCATTAGATTCCTAAAAAATGATAGACACGTAAGTAATAAAAAATGTGTCTATCTTGTTTGTGGTGACTGGTTAAAAACCAGTTACACAGAAAAATAATACGATTCTAATCGAGCTTTTAATCTAGACTCAATATATTTTTGAATTGGATCGATTTCTAATGCTGGAGTTATAATTCCATTAATTTCATTGAGTGCAAGCTCTTTGTTTACTCCAAGTTCTTCTGCAAGAGTTGCAATTTTTTTGTCTCCATTTCGTTCAAAGAAATATGCAATCATCATTTTGCTGATTTTATCAAAAATGCTTGTGTCTCGGATATTTTGCCAAATGGTCTCAACAATTGATGCAATAGATTCAACATTTTTGAGGCTTACAAACTCTGTGAGTGAGTCAGCATTGTATTCAATTAACGATTTCCATAGTTCATCTCCAAACTCTTTTAATAGTGGTTCATCCAAAGATTTGACTAGAAACTTCTCACTGTCTTTAAGTGTATGTTGTATATTTCCCTCAACAAATTTTTTCAGTTTAGCATCAATATTTTTTGCCAATGGATTTTTGGTGAATAATCCAGCTCCAGCCTTCAAGAGTTTAGATGCTCCTGGGATAGGAATATGATCACCACTAACAAATCCTTTGATTCCATTAAATAATACATCAGTAATCATCATCGAAAAAATGGAACTGGAAATCGCTTCATGAATGATATCTTTTCTCAGATCTTCCATTTCAATGAGGTCTACAACTAACTTATCAAACTCCTCTTTAGGCAAAATATCTTCTAACTTAGTTCCATCCTTTTCTAAGCAAGAATAAACTTTTTTTGCACACTCAGTTAGAAACTCAATTGCCTCTTGTGGTATAGGAGCGTTCACTACATTTCGTTGAAAAAACCCTTGGATTTGAGAAACCGTTACTAAGTCATTCAGACTAATTGTTTCAAGGAAATCAAATAGAGCAGAAACTTCTTCATTAATCGTTTTTTTCAGTCCTTCACCTTGTAAAGCTTTCATTTCGTGTTGAAGATGAGCTTCTACTGCGGCGACTGTTTTTTTATCGTGTGACATGTTTCCCCTGTTAGATTAAAATTTAATGTATTTAAGCATGTAAAATCTTATGTATTCTTAATTGTGCGTACATATGTAAGTTGTTATGTACTCATAGTTTGCTTTATTCTTATTTTCGTCAAGATAAAATTTTTTGTTTTTATAAATCAGCATATTATAAGATGTAGCTATTAGCTAATACACAGAGTGTTCTTTTCTGTGCAATATAATAATACTAAAACATACCTGAGAAACGGAGTTTATGCGAATTTTGTAGGATAATAAGAGGGATTAGTGGTTACAACTACATATAGTGAGTGTGCATCATTTACTGGATGATAACCTAATATTGTAATTTATGATGAGTTAGACAAATTGCCACATTTTAATACAGATTTAGATGTGGTATTAGATGAAGTTAATGTTGTGGTTGAATCTCTAATTAAATCAATTGATAAAACCAGTTCTGTTATTTTTGGTATTTAATAAATCTTATTTTTTAAAAGGGTATTATGTTACTTAAAGGTTCATGTCATTGTGGTTCTGTAAAATTTCAAGTTGAATCACCTCATCCATATCCATTTAATCACTGCTATTGTTCTATTTGTCGTAAAACGGCTGGTGGCGGTGGTTATACGATCAATTTAAGCGGAGATTTTAAAACACTTCAGTTTGAAGGGGAAGAGCATAAAAGTATTTATCATGCGATAATTGATGGTAAAAGAAGTTCTGCTGAAAGACATTTTTGTAAACATTGTGCCAGTGCTCTTTGGCTTTATGATTTAAGGTGGCCAGAGTTAGTTCATCCTTTTGCTTCTTCAATTGATACACAGCTTCCAATCCCTTCAGAAAGAACTCACCTTATGCTTGATAGTAAAGCAACATGGATAGATGTTGACTCTAAAATAAATGACAAATGTTTTCGAGAGTATCCAGATGAAAGTATAGCTCAATGGCATGAAAGGTTAGGTGTGCTTAAATAAATAACCAAAAAGAACTAAAATCTAGAGTTTTGTAATTAGTATAAAAGTTAATTTATTCAACAAAGTAACTCAAATTTCTGCAAATCTTTTTATATTAGCATTTTTAAGAGAACCTGTTCACGTTGACTTACAAAAAATGATAGACGAAGGTCAGGAACAAAATTGTAAGTGATTATAGATCAAGCATTATATAATAACTGGGAAGAGGAGCAGAAGGTTTCAATGAAAATTAAACAAATATTTGAAAATAATAGAGTATGGATTAAAGAGAAAATTAAAGGGAACAAAGATTATTTTGAAAACTTATCAAAAGGACAAAGCCCCGAGATTCTCTATATAGGTTGTTCTGATAGTAGAGTTACGGCTGAAAGCTTGATGGGCGTAGAACCTGGAGATGCATTTGTTCATCGAAATATCGCAAATATGGTACCTAATACAGATCTAAGTGCTATGTCAGTGATTAATTATGCTGTAAGCCATTTGAAGGTAAATCACATTGTAGTTTGTGGGCATTACTATTGTGGTGGGATTTCTGCGGCTATGCAATCTTCAGATTTGGGAATTCTAAATCCTTGGTTAAGAAATATTAGAGATGTTTATCGTTTGCATAAAGACGAATTGGATGAAATTCATGATGAAGAAAAAAGAGCCAAAAGACTTGTAGAATTAAATGTAGAAGAACAATGCATTAATGTTATTAAAACCGCAGATGTACAAAAAAATCATAAAGAAAGAAACCTTCAAGTTCATGGATGGGTTTTTGATATTAAAACAGGAAAATTAATTGATCTAAAAATTG
>JBNMNM010000427.1:0-3008 GCA_051275585.1 bacterium
ACTATTTTTAGTGAAGTGGATAATTAAAAAGAGCTACAAAAATCTTCATTTTTAATAGTTAAAATAATGAAAAAAATAACGTTTCTTCTTCTTATTTTTATTACTGCTAGTTTTTTTGAGATCACAACTTTTGCTCAAAACAGTGCAGTATCTGCAAAAAATCATAAAATAATAACGATAAAAGGCAAACGTCACTTAGCAAGTCAAATTCCTGAAGTTGAGTCAAAAGAATCAATTAAAAATTTAAATGTGTTGATTGTTTATATAGAGCCAAGAAAAAAAGATGCAAATCGAGTTGCAAAGCTTTTAAAGACGCATGGTGTAATTGTGACTTTGAGTCAGACTTCAAACTCAGCAATCAACAGTTTTATTGGAAAGGTTTTTTATTCAGATCAATTAGAAGATCAACTAGAAAAATTAAAAGTAGTAATTAGGTTAATTAAAGACATTGAAGTTGTAGAAGCAAAAAAAGAAATGGGAGAAACGTATAAAGTATTCCGTCTTTGGATTGCTCGATAATTTTAAGATTTTAAAAATTTTGATGTAATATCTAAAAAATTTGTTTGCTGATGGATTGCCCAGTAACAATCCAAAAGCAATTAAGCCCTACTTAAAGAAATAAAGGGCTTTTTCTAAGGTTTGAATTCTTCGTTATATGGAATAAAAGTGGTGCTAACTCCTCCCTCAACAGTATACTTAAAAATCCACCCACCAGGTACTCGAAAATAGGTGTTATAATTAATATTAACACCTTCTCCGAATTTTAATTCATACAATTTTTTACAATTTTCCTTATACTCTTGGTCAATCTCTTCTTGAGATTTGTTAGCATTTCCATATCTTCCCATCAATTACTCCTTAAAGCTTTTATTCAGTTTAAATGCTGCTGTTTTTGATAAAAAGGACTGTAACTAAAAATAATATCTTTTACGAGCAACAAGATTGAAAATTTAGTAATTTGAATTAATTTTGAGAGTGGAAATTAACTTATTATAAATACAAAAATGATCCAAGATAAATATATTTGGAAAATGGAACAACAAACTTTGTTTTTAAAGAGTTTTGTGTTGAATGAGAGGTGCAGCAGTACTTCAAGCAACATCACAATTACCTTTTTAAAATTATTTGTTCTTAAATTATGTAAGAAGTTGATTTTACAGATTTATTGAATTAGTTTATAATTTCGTCTGTTTAAAGTATTTCTGCCTTAAAGTAAGTTTTTTTATTGGAATGTTATAGTGGAAATAATTAATCTACAGTTCTTATTATATATAAAGACGACTAACTGATCTTATTGTTGTTTTATTGGAAAGATTCTTACCTGATAATTTTAAGTACTTTGTAAATTCCCTCTCTGTAGACTTATGACTGATTATAAAAAAGAACTTGAGGATTTAAATGAACAAGTTGCTTACCTCGAAGACAAACTGACTGCATTAAAAGCAAAAATAAAATTTTATGAAAAACAAAATGCAGAAGTAAATCAAGGTGCAGACTATCCTAGTAATAACGATACCAAAAAATTGTATGAAGACCAAAAACAGCAGAGAATTGACACTAAATTAAGGTATTTATCACGAGCTGTTGAGCAGAGTCCTTGTTCTATTGTAATCACAAATAAAAAGGGAAATATTGAGTACGTAAACCCTAAATTTGTTGATTTGACAGGTTTTGAGCTGGAAGATGTAATTGGTAAAAATCCAAGAGTTTTAAACTCTGGAGAAAAAACGAAGGACGAATATAAAGGTTTATTTCAGACATTATTAGCTGGAAAGGAGTGGAGAGGAGAATTTCACAATCGTAAAAAAAATGGTGAGTCTTATTGGGAGATGGCATCAATTTCGGGAATTATTGATGATTCTGGAGAGATCACCCATTTTCTTGCTGTGAAGGAGGACATTACCGCAAGAAAACAAATGGAGCTTGAACTTAAGAAATTGTCACAGGCAGTAGAGCAAAGTCCTACCTCTATTCTAATTACAAATAAAGATGGAATCATTGAATATGTGAATTCAAAATTTGTCCAGTTTACAGGGTATAGTGAAGAAGAGGTTATTGGACAAAATCCTCGTATATTAAAATCAGGAGAAACAACAACAAAAGAATATGAAAACTTATGGTCTGATATTATTGCTGGAAAAGAGTGGCATGGAGAATTTCATAATCGTAAGAAGAATGGAGAGTTATATTGGGAGTACACATCATTATCAGCCATTACGAATGAAAAAGGGGAGATCCTGTATTTTCTAGGAGTGAAAGAGGATATTACTGAACGTAAGAAGATGGAAGAGTCTTTAAGAACAGCTTATGAGACAATTAAGGTACAACAGAAAAAAATGGCTAGTGAACTAATACAGGCTCGTGAAACCCAAAAAAGTCTACTTCCTGAGATTCTTCCTGAAATTCCGTCAGCAAAAATTTCATGTATGTATAAGCCTATGGATGAGATTGGCGGAGATTTTTACGATATTGTAGATTTGGGAGAAAATAAATTTGGGATCATGGTTGCCGATGTGACAGGTCATGGAGTACCTGCCGCACTGATTTCATTTATGGTTTCAGGTGTTTTTGCTGAAAGTGTAAGTTCTGAGATTTCTACAAAAGAAGCTTTAATGCGTACAAATGAATCTCTTTATGGAAAATTGCAGGATGGAAAGTTTGCAACAATGTTTTATGGAATTTATGACGCAAGTGAACAAACATTGACTTATACAACTGCAAGTCATCCAGAAGGACTAGTTGTTCGAGCAAGTACTGGAGAGGTCTTTCGGTTAGCAACAAATGGGTTATTTATTGGTCCTTTTCCAAATGAGATTGCTAATTATGAAAAGAAGGTATTCCAGCTTCAATCAGGAGATAAACTTTTATTATATACAGATGCAATCATTGAAATTGCAGACAAAAAAGGCCAGATGATGGGGATTGAAGGTTTATCTTCTCTGATGCAGAAGTATTGCAATTTAAGTGTCAGCAATCTTTTGGATGAAATTTACAGGGAAGGACTAGAG